>JADGHK010000427.1 GCA_019686145.1 Bryobacteraceae bacterium
CACGGTCATCGATGGAATCGCGAGCCGTCAGCAGCAGGACCGGTATCTTCATCCCGTTTTGCCGCAGCCTCGCGAGAATTTCGAAGCCGCTCCTGCCGGGGAGCATGACGTCGAGCATCAGCAGGTCAAACTGATCGGAGTGGAGCAGATAGAATCCTTCCTCGCCGGAAGTCGCTACCGAAACACGATACTTCTCATCCTCGAGCCCGTCTTTCAGGGCGTTCGCAAGCTTCGGTTCATCTTCGACAACGAGGATGTGCACCTGCTTTCTCATATAGCCTGATTCTGGCGCACCGCCAAATGAAGAGTTTCTGACGCCGTTGTAAGGCAATGTTCAGAAACTCTTAAGTGGCACAGGCTGTGCGCGAAATATAGAACTAGAGGAAGCACGAGTCAATTTCACCAAAGCTGCATCAGGTTATCACCGGAATGCTGAACCCCGGACCCGAAATGAGAGTCGCCACGCGCTTGAACCAGGAAGTAGGGGCGCAATACGGCTTCCTCCACAAGGAGATTGTCTCATTTCTCTTCGCCTGCGGAGTTGCAGGCGCCCTCCTCACGACAAGACACAGGCAGGAGTCCGCCGGCTGATGCGGTGGAATTCTCGGCTGAACGTCCGGTTGCTGCTGCTGGGCCTCTTTGCGGCTCTTCTTCCTGCGCAACAGCCTCGCACGATTACCCTGAAGGAGGCGGAAGAGCTGGCTCTACGGAATCATCCACAGCTCGCCTCGGCGCGCTTCAACGCAGAGGCATCCGGCGCTGTCGTAAAGCAAGTCCGTTCCGCGTTCCAACCCGTGTTGACCGGCAGTCTGACAACGGTCGGGGCGGATAGCAATACTTCAATCGCTGCCGGAACTATCCAGACGTCCGGGCTCACGAGCAGGGCGGCCACGGGATTGGGGTTCAGCCAGCTCGTAACCGATTTCGGCCGCACCTCGAAGCTCGCCGATTCAGCCCGGCTCCGAAACGCCGCGCAGGACAGAAATGTCGACGCGACGCGGGCCCAGATCCTGCTGCGGGTGAATCAGGCTTATTACGCCGTCCTGGCCGCTGAAGCCGTACTGCGGGTCGCGCAGGCCCGGCTGGAGATGCAGCAGGTCACTTTG
Organism: Bryobacteraceae bacterium; assembly: GCA_019686145.1. Classification (GTDB taxonomy): domain Bacteria; phylum Acidobacteriota; class Terriglobia; order Bryobacterales; family Bryobacteraceae; genus JADGHK01. The sequence goes on from JADGHK010000427.1 coordinate 1,107, forward strand.
CGGCAGGTGAGGGCACTCGCAGAAAGCAGCCTTAAATCCACGTTGGATGTAAGCTTTGCTGAAGTAGCGGTGTCGGAAGCTGAACTGGCGCTCTACCAGGCCGAAAACAACGTGAAGGCCAGCCGTGCACAGCTGGCCGCAGCGATGGGCGAAACGAAAGCGGCCGACTTTGAGGTAGTGGACGTGCCAATGCCGGATCGCATTCCTGAAGATTTGGAAAGCCTTGTGCAAGAAGCCCTTCGGAGGCGCCCGGATCTGGCGGCCCTGAACCTGAGCCAGTCGGCCGCCGAGCGATTTGCAGAAGCGGAAAAGAAGCTGCGCTATCCGGCAATCAGCGCGGTGGGAGTGCTTGGGGCGGTTCCAGTTCGTCAAGGGAATCTGGCGAGCCAGTACAGCGCAGTCGGCCTGAATGTTTCGATACCGTTCCTCAATGGGGGATTGAATGCAGCCCGCCACGCGGAAGCCGAGCTTCGCGCGCGCGGAACAGCGAAAGACGCGGAGGCTTTGGCCCTGCAAATCGCGGCTGACGTCCGTGTCGCCTGGATCGAGGCCGACAATGCCTGGCAGAAGCTCGGCGTGACTGCGAGGCTCGTCGACCAGGCAGCGACTACGCTCCGTCTTGCCCAGGCCCGCTACGACATCGGCCTCAGCGGAATCCTCGAGCTGACGCAGGCGCAGCTTTCACTGACGACGGCGCAGATTGCCAGCGCAAACGCGAAGTACGAGTATCTCGCCAAGCTGGCCAATCTGAACTATGCAACAGGAGCACTGCATTGAAACTGAATCTTCTTTGGCGGACAGTGGGGATGGCTGCCACCGGGGTCGCGGCTCTGACCCAGATTGCCTGCTCTCCTGCCGAAACCCCGATGCAGGCCAGTAGCGTGAAGACACAGGGGCCGGAGGCAGTCGTACCCGTTGTGCGGGTGGAACGCGCAGCCATCGCCAGCACAACTGTGCTGACGGCGGAGTTCCAGCCATTTCAGGAAGTCGATGTCATGGCCAAGGTGGCCGGCTACGTCCGTTCCATCCGGGTCGATATCGGTGACCGCGTGCGCGAAGGAGAGCTGCTCGCCGAACTGGAAATCCCGGAGATGAACGACGAGCTCTCAAAAGCCGCAGCCCTTGTCGAGCAGACGGCTTCCGAGATAACGGCGGCAGAAGACGAGCTGAAGCGCGTGGAATCGGCTCATCAGATTGCTCATCTTTCATATCAGCGACTGAAGGAAGTGGCTGCGCGGGAGCAGGGGCTGATTCCGCAGCAGGAGCTGGATGAGTCGCAGTCGAGGGACTTGGTCGCAGAAGCCCAGCTTGCCGCCGCGAGATCGAAGCTGCAAGCTCAGCAGAGCAAATTCCGCGCTGCTAAGGCCGAAGAGGCCCGGCTTCGCACGCTGCGCAACTACGTCACGATCACTGCCCCGTTTGCCGGGACCATCACGAAGCGCTACGCAAACGTGGGCTCCATGATTCAGGCGGGCATCTCATCGCAGTCGCAGGCGATGCCGGTCGTCCGGCTCTCGCAGATCAGCACACTCCGTCTGAGCTTACCGGTGCCGGAGTCGCTTGTGCCTTCCGTACGTGTCGGTCAGCCTGCCGAGGTTCGAGTGAAGTCGCTCGGCCGCAGCTTCGCAGGACGTGTGGCCCGATGCACGTACAAGGTCGATCCGTCAACCCGAACGATGATCGCCGAAGTGGATGTTCCCAACCCGGAGAGCGTGATTCTCCCAGGGATGTACGCGGAAGTCGTTTTGGAAACGAAGAGGCATGACAACGCGCTGGTTGTCCCCGTGGAAGCGATTGAACGTTCGGGCGCGTCTGCCACAGCCTTTGTTGTAGATGAATCCGGTCTGATTCGGGTTGAGCCGGTACAGCTTGGAATCGAGGACCCGCGGCGCGTTGAAATCGTAGCCGGACTACGGGAATCGGATCTGGTCATCACGGGACGGCGGGCAGGGCTGAAAGCCGGCGACAAGGTGGTGCCGAAGATCCTCTCTCCGGAGCAGTAACAGCACGGATATGTCGACATTCGCAATCAGGACTCCCTATTTCATCGTGGTCGCGTGCCTCATCGTCGCCATTCTCGGCACGGTGGCCGTGGTGCGGATGCCGGTCGACATGTTCCCGGCCATCAACATCCCCGTCGTCGTAGTTGCAACTTTCTACTCCGGCATGCCGCCGGAGCAGGTGGAAAACAGCATTACGTACCGGCTGGAGCGGTTCCTGACGCTTGGCAGTGGCATTGAGCACATCGAATCCAGATCGCTGACCGGCGTCAGCATCATCAAAGTCTTCTTTCATCCGGGGACCGATCCTGATGCGGCCGCGGCCATGGTCGGTGGTCTTGCCATGGCGGAAATGAGCCGGCTCCCACCCGGGACGCTGCCGCCCGTTGTTTTGAAGTTCGATGCCTCCAG
>JADGHK010000428.1 GCA_019686145.1 Bryobacteraceae bacterium
GCCGTCCCAATGCTGATAACTCACCCAGCTCAGCATCAGGCTGAATGCGAGCTGGCAGGCGAGCGCCGGAGCAAGCAGCTTTTTCGGAGCTTTCAGGACTGCGAGCATCGCTACGGGCGCCGCGAGAGGCAGCAGATAACGCGCCGAACCCGCAAAGAACAGCACCAGCGCCGCGGCGAAGAAGATCAGAACCCACCGCGCCAGGAAATCGCGCGAGTGCTCGATGCACCAGACAATGACCAGCGCCCCTACTCCGAACGATGCCCAGAACAGAGGGTGAGGATCGATGAATGCGCCGGCAGCCGCAGCAATTGAAGCGGGTATCCACCAGCGCCGAAAAGCCGCAATGGCGAGAGGCGGAAACACGACCCATCCGAGGTGTCCTGTCAGAGCTGCCGCATTCTTCAGCTTCGCGCTGACGGATTGCAGGTTGTAGGTCTGGAAGTGCCCCGCCAGAACCTCGGCCGGCAGAGCGCCCGTCGACAGTCTTTCGAAAGCCTGCCAGAGACCAAGCACCAGCAGAGGAGTCACAACGGCTGCCCAGCCGGGCTTCCACGTACGCTTGTGCTCCCACAAATAAAGCCCGAGGATCGCCACGACCACAACGGACTGGTACGCGGCAAGCGCCGCCAGGGCCAGACACAGGATCGAGCCGAACAGGAGCCGGACGGACTGGCGGTCGGCCGAGCGTATAAACAGCGCGATGCCCGCCATCCAGAACGCAAGAAACGGCAAGTCTGATTCGAGCGAGTTGCCATTGACGACGAAGGCGGGGGTTGCAAGAAACAGGGCTACGGCCCAAAGCGGTCCGCCGGGGACGAACCGCCGTGCCAGCGACAGCATGGCCAGCGCGGCGATCAGGGAGAAGAGAATGTACGCGCCGTGAAACGGGGCTTCCCGGACGTCCTGAACCGCAGCCAGAATGGCGCCCAGAATCCAGGCATTCAGAGGCGGATGCGGATGGCCCCGCATGTCGACCTCGTCGCCGAGGAAGATATACCGGGCGTGACTGGGGTGAGCCGGATCAATCTGCGAATGCTGAGCTCCCGCCAGATAATACACGTCATCGCCCTGGATCGGCTGATTCAGGAACGGCAGGCGAATCAGCAGAACCAGGGCTACCGTCGCAAGAACTTGCCGCACGCGACAATGATACTAATCTGCGGCCTGGCTCGCTTTTGGCGCGGGCTTCCAGCGAAGGACCGGCTTGCGCGCCGCGGTCACCTCGTCGACACGGCTGATCCGCGTGCTGTGAGGAGCCTTGAGCACCAGATCGGGATTCTCCTCCACTTCCTTCGCAATCGAGATCAGCGCGTCGACGAAGAGGTCGAGCTCCGCTTTGCTTTCGGTCTCCGTCGGCTCGATCATCATCGCGCCGCGGACAATCAGCGGGAAGCTGACCGTATAGGGGTGAAATCCATAGTCGATCAGGCGCTTGGCGATGTCACCCGTGCGAACGCCGCGCTTGGCCTGTCTGTCGTCGCTGAAGACGCACTCGTGCATGCTCGGAGCCTGATACGCGATCTGATAGTAAGGCTCAAGCAGCTTCCGGATATAGTTGGCATTCAGCAGCGCATCGAGCGTAGCGTTCCGCAGCCCTTCGCCGCCATGGGCCATGATGTAAGCCAAGGCCCGAACCAGCACTCCGAAATTGCCATAGAAGGCGCGGACTCGCCCGATCGTCTGCGGCCGGTCGTAATCCCAGCGCCACTGGCCGTTCTCGCTCCGAAGCCTGGGAATCGGCAGGAAAGGCTCCAGATGGCTCTTGACAGCCACCGGTCCCGCGCCTGGTCCGCCTCCGCCGTGCGGCGTCGAGAACGTCTTGTGCAGGTTCAGGTGCATGACGTCAATGCCGAAATCGCCCGGACGCGTGATGCCCACAAGCGCGTTCATGTTCGCGCCGTCCATGTACACCTGCGCGCCCTTTTCATGCAGGATGCCTGCAATCCGGACAATGTCGCGCTCAAACACGCCCACCGTGTTGGGATTCGTCACCATCAGGCCGGCGACATCCTCATCGACGATCGAGGCCAGCGACTCGACGTCCACCATCCCGCGATCGTTCGACTTGATGTTCTGGACCGTATAGCCAACCATCGTCGCCGTCGCAGGATTCGTGCCATGCGCTGAATCCGGAATCAGAATTTTCTTCCGCGGGTTGCCCTTCGATTCGTGGTAGGCGCGAATGAGCATGATGCCCGTCATTTCGCCGTGGGCTCCGGCCGCGGGCTGGAGCGTTACGGCATCCATGCCCGTGATCTCCGCCAGAGCCGCCTCCAGACGGGCGATGATCTCCATTGCACCCTGTGACAGCGCCTCCGGCTGGTACGGGTGAGCCCACAGAAGTCCCTCCGTCCGGGCCACCAGCTCGTTCACCCGTGGGTTGTATTTCATGGTGCAGGAGCCGAGTGGAAAAAGCCCCAGGTCGATTCCATAATTCCACGTCGACAGCCGCGTGAAGTGTCGAACTACTTCGACCTCGCTGACCTCGGGAAAATCTTCAATCTCATCGCGGACGTTTTCCGCGCCAAGCGCCTCGGCGGGATCCACCGCTGGAACGTCGAGGTCGGGGAGCTGATACCCCTTCTTGCCGGGCGAACTGCACTCGAAAAGCAGCGGCTCGTTTTGCGTGATATGTCGTGAAACCTTCCGAATCATCTTACGTGCGCTGCCTCCGGCACATTCTGAAGAACCTCCCTCACCGTATCCATGTGCTCGCGGCGCGACATCTCCGTAGCGCACAGAAGCATGCAGTCCGCAAGCGACGGGTACCACCGTCCAAGCGGCAGTCCTCCGATGATCTTCCGCTGCAAGAGCGCCTCGTTGACAGCCTCCGGCGTCCGGCCGTTGCACTGCACGACAAACTCGTTAAAGAAGGGACCGCTGAAGCGCTTCTTCACGTCCTTCGCCAGGTAGTGCGCCTTGGCCAGGTTCTGCTCGGCAAGCTCGCGCAGACCGCGCTTCCCGTAGAGGCTGAGGAAGACGGTCGCCATCAGGGCAATCAGCGCCTGATTCGTGCAGATGTTCGACGTCGCCTTCTCGCGCCGGATGTGCTGCTCGCGCGTGGAGAGAGTCAGGCAGAAAGCGCGCCGCCCCTCCGAGTCCTTGGTCTCACCGACCAGACGGCCGGGCAACTGTCGAATATACTTCTCCCTCGTGGCAAGGATGCCTGCAAAGGGACCGCCGTAGCTCGGCGGGATCGCGAAGGATTGAAGCTCGCCTGCCACGATGTCCGCATCTTTTGGCGGTTCGAGCAGCCCGAGCGACACAGCTTCCGTGAAGACGACGATCAGCAGTGCGCCCTGTTTGTGCGCGAGCTCCGCGGCTGCCTTTACGTTCTCGATCACGCCGAAGAAGTTGGGGGTCTGGATAATAACCGCGGCCGTATCCGCGTCCAGCCGCCGCTCCAGGTCCTCAAGGTCCGCTGCTCCCGCGGCTTGGTCGAACGCGAATTCCTCGATCGGCATCCCCTGGTGCATCGCGTAGGTTCGCAGCACCTGCCGGTACTCCGGGTGG
>JADGHK010000429.1 GCA_019686145.1 Bryobacteraceae bacterium
TGGAGCTGCTCGGGGCGCTGTTCGATCGAGGGCTCGCAAAGCGTCCGTCACTGGAGGCATACGCCGCGCTCCTCGAAAAGCAGAAGCGCTATGCAGAGGCCCGAAAGGTGCTGGAGCAGGCCGCACAGGTAGAGGGCCGCGCCGACGTGCCCCTTCTCATGGCGCTTTCCCGTCTGTCATGGCAGCAGCAGGATTATGTGGGCACGCTCAGTTATCTGGGCCAGGCGCGCGAGTTACAACCGGACAACGGCGCGGTTCACTTCTTCTTCGGAATGACCGCGGTTGCGCTGGACCTGCCCGTTGAAGCGAAGCGCTCTCTGGCGAGGGCGGTTGAACTCGATCCTGCGAATCCCTTCTGGCGCTACGCCTACGGCGCGGTCCTTGCACAGGAGCGCGACGCGAGCGCGTCCATCCCGCATTTCGAGGAGTACGTGAAACGGCGGCCGGAGGATGTCCGAGGCCGGTTTGCGCTGGCGGTTGCCTACTTCCTCTCGAATCAGTCCGACGAGGCGAAAGAGCGGCTTGCTCCGCTCACGCAGCATCCGGAGACTGCCGCGGGTGCTCACTACTTTCTGGGGCGAATTGCGCGGCGCGAGAACCGGCTGGAAGATGCGGAGCGGGAACTGCTCGCGTCGCTCCGGCTGCTCAAAGACCAGCCGGACGCTCTCGCCGAACTAGGGCAAGTCTACGCGCGCCTGCAGAAACCCGAGCTCGCCGAGCAGTATCTGACGCTTGCCCTCAAGGTTGATCCCGATCACTACGTCGCAAACCATCAGCTGCTCGCGCTGTACCAGCGGCAAAGGGATCCGCGTGCAGAGCAACAGGCGGCCCGGTTCGAAGAGGTGAAGAAGAAACGGTCGGAAAAGGAGCTGGCCCTCTGGCGAACGATCGATATCCGGCCGTACTGATCGCGCGCCGCTTCGAATTAGGGTGTTGTTTGGGAGGGCCCAGCCGGTTTCGCCTGGGACGGAGGAGTTGCGCCCGGTCCTCCGGGACGCATGCCAAAGGGCCGCGGAGGCTGCTTGACGAACGCTGCGACATCCCGCGCGGCTTTGGTTTCCACTCCCGGCTTCTGTAGGAAGCCCAGGTCTCGGAACCAGTCAATAAAGCGATACTGCCACGTGCCGAATGGAATTCCTTTCCGGTCAGTCAAACCGCCGGTCATGCGGCTGCCATCTTCCAGGGGATCGCCCGGGTGGCGGCCGTTGCCGTAGATGTGCATCTCGATATTCGGCACACCCAGAGCTAGCATTGCCGAGTAGTAGTCCATCGCCCAGATCGCGTGGATTCTATCGCCCGAGCCCGCTGTAGCGATGAACGCCGGCGGGACATCACGGGGAATGGGTGGCGCTGTGCGATTGCGTGCGAACGGAGTGGGACCAGGATAGATGATCCCGACGAAATCGGGCCGCGAGCTGATTCCGGCCAGCGGGTCGCTCGGATCGTTGTTGTTCCTGTCGAAGTCCTCGTACAGGACAGCGGCCGCCGAGGACAGCTCCGCGCCTGCGGAGAATCCCATAATGCCGATCTTCTTTGGATCGAGATTCAACTCCTTCGCGTACGCCCGCACCAGCCGGATCGCCTGTAGTGCGTCTCTCACGGCGTCGGTCTGGGGTGAATATCCATCGCGCCGGAGCCGGTTCCTCAGGATCACCGTATTGACGCCGTAGTTGTAGAAGAACGGCACGAAATCAGCCCCCTCTGAACCAACATTCAGCGTGTTGTGGCCGCCGCCTGCAGCGAGGATCACGGCCGCCCCGGTGTTGAGCGAGGGATCCACCGTGTGCACTTCAATCGACGGGTTATGAATGTTGACAATGCTCGCGATCCGCCCCGGCACGCTTCGGCTCATGTTGTATTGCTCGGCTTCGCGAATGCGCTCCTTGTTCAGGAAGGGAGAGTCCGGCGGATACAGTGGGACCACCAATCCGCCCTGGAGAATGGGCTGAGGTGAATAGGGCCCATTCGTTGCCGGTCCGGGCTTCGGCACCGAGCCCGGCGCGGGCAGCGGAGGCAGCGATTTACTCGCCGCAGCGCCCGCCGCCTGGGCATGGGCGCTCGCTGCCGACAGCGCAAACATGAGCAGCGCAGAGAGCGAGAAACCGAGTCTGCGCGTTCGCAAAACCGTTGGAATGTTCATTGTCCTTCAGATGATCCTGGTGAAGCGCGGCTAGGGGGTTGAGCGCGGACCGGGACGCTTCCTCTGCTCCAGCTCGCGCCGTCTCTTTGCCGCTGCAATTCGTTCCTGTTTTGAGCCCTTCAGCTTTATCACAGGACCAGGGCTTCCGCAAGCACGCTTCCGCGTCACAGGCTTTCCGAGGCGGGGTGTTCGTTTTTGGGAACGGGAGTCCGAAGGCGGACACGGTTCCTTCTCGCATCGCTTGCAAGTGGCAGAAAACAGGAGCACGATGATGGCAGTGCTCTTGCGGCCAGCGATGTTGCTATGAGGGACATCGGGTACACCCTCCGGATCCTTGCGCGATCCCCGCTTCTGACGCTCGTTGTTGTCCTGTCTCTGGGTTTGGGCGTCGGCGCAAATACTGCTATCTTCTCGATGCTGCACCAGGTAGTTCTCCGCAGTCTTCCCGTCGAGCGGCCTGAGGAGATCGTCATTCTCAACTCACCCGAAGAGTTCAAGAGCGGGCGGATCTCGGTCGACAGCTCCGGCGGAGGGAACTTCATCTTTAGTTACCGGATGTTCCGGCTCCTCGAGAAAGAACCGCAGGGTGTTTCGGGGATTGCCGGATTCCGGCTATTGGATGCGAACATCAGCTACCGGAACCAGACGGTCGACGGGGTCGCGATGGTGGTCTCCGGTCAGTACTTCCCTCTGCTCGGGGTGAAGGCGAGGATGGGGCGGCTGATTGAGCCGGAAGACGATGTCCACGGCGCCGGGCATCCCGTAGCCGTCCTGTCCCACGGCTACTGGCAGAACAACCTGGGAGGGCGGGAAGATGTCCTGAACAAGCCGCTTCGCGTGAACGGTCAGATTCTGACCATCGTCGGTGTTGCTGCTCCCGGTTTCACCGGCATGACTTTCGGCGAAAGCCCGGACGTCTTCGTGCCGCTCGCGCTGAAGCCGTTCATGACGCCAGGGTGGGACGGCACGGACAGTTGGGACGACTACTGGCTGTATCTGTTTGCCCGCCTGAAGCCGGGCGTTTCGCGGCAACAGGCAGAGCAGGCGCTCAACGCATCCTACCGCGGTTTTGTGGGGCTGCAGGCGACCGAATCCAACGCTCTGCGGCCTGAGAGGCGTGAGAGGTTTCTCAAGTCCCAGTTGACTCTTCTTGATGGAAGCAGGGGAGCGATACCGGCCCGCGACTCCAGCAAGACTCCGATCCTCATTTTGATGGCGGCAACAGCCCTGGTACTGCTGATTGCGATCGCTAACACAGCGAACCTCTTGCTGGCCCGCGCGGCGCAGCGGAGGAAGGAGCTTGCGATACGAACGGCGCTCGGCGCCAGCCGCCTGCGCATCATGCAGCAGGCCTTGACCGAAGCGCTCGTGCT
>JADGHK010000430.1 GCA_019686145.1 Bryobacteraceae bacterium
GCCTGGGTCTTTACTGGCGACTGCACGGTGAGATCGACCGGGAAGCGTTCGCCGGTAAACGCGAGCGAGGGGACGCTGACCGAATCGAGCCGCAGCGCCGGCTGCGGGCGCCCGGCGAGCGCGTAAGTATCGACAGGAACACCCGCGAGGCTGGCCTGCCAGCTTGCTCGCGCCACGCTGCCCTGGTTTTCTTTGCCGTCGGAGATGAGCACAAGTTTGGGGATCAGGCCTTCGGGAAGCGCCGCAAGGCCTTCTCGGATCGCCGCTTCGAGGTCCGTAGCCCGAGCTGGCTCTCCGGAAGTGCGGAGAAGCTGCGCGCGCTCATCGGGCGTCATCGGGCGCGTTTCCCGCGCGAACGGTATCACGCGCGTCCAGTGGCGGCCCGCCGCCTTCTGGATCCGGCTGGCAATCTCCGTCGCCTTCTTCAGGTCTTTGTCGCTGATGCTTTGGGAAGTATCGACCAGCACGGCAACCGCCAGCCTCGTTTCCGCGACATTCAGCCTTGGCTCAGACAAAGCGAGGATGGTGGCGACCAGAGCAAGAGCTTTCAGAAGGAGGCCGCCGCGCCGGGAGGTCCGGGGCCACTCCAGATACAGCCACGCGAGAGGCGCCGCCAGCAACAGGAGGATCCACGTCCGCTCAAACGTCACGAAGCCCTCCGCAAGGCGTTCCTCCGGCGGGGACCGATCCACGGCAGCCGGACCGCTCTCACCGCATCCCGGCTCGACGCTGCCACCAAACCGCCCCGTCCGAACAGGAACCATTCGAGCAGAAGGACGGACGCGCCTGCGACAGCGAGCCAGCGCCAAAGGTCTCCCGAGGCAGGCGGCGCCGGATACGAACTCGGAATGCCCGTAAGCACTTCCTTAGGCGGATCCCATCGCGCTTCTGCAACCTCGGGCAGAGTAAGAGAGTAAACCACCTCGCGATCTCCCGTGAGCACGCGGACATTGGAGGGAGTTCCCGTAAAGAAGCGCAGCATGCCGGCCTCAATCGTGAAAGGCACAGGCCGCATCCCGTCGCTGACAACGCTTACGCTCGAAGCATCCGTATCGTTCGGCAACGGCACGGTGACTGTACCGACGCTGCCGGCATTCAGCTCCCACCGGCGGAAGATCTCCGGTGACATCCAGTGAAGGATGTTCGCGAACAGCAGCGGTGTCGTCAGTTCATACCGCAGCTCGGAGCGCATGGGGTGGAATCCCATGACGATTGTCTTGAGGTCGACAGGACGGGCTAAAATCACCGGACCGGCGTCTGTCTCCGCAACTGCGATATCTCCCTTGGCTGGCGAATAGACTTGGGCCGACTCCAATTGAACGCCCGCCGCACGCAAGCCTGCTCCCAGCATATGGTCCGTACGCCAGCGCTTGATTTCCGTGTTCAGTTCGGTGGCGCGGACAGGAATCGGCGCGGCTCCCGGCGGCGGCTCTATCCACAAGCTGGCAATCTGCGGAGGGGAAGACGGGCGAAACCCGTCGATCACAAGGATGTCCGCGTTGGGTTTGGGCTGGTATTGCGAAGGAGAAAGGAACGCCGCTTCGACCCGAGGCGTGGCGGCAAGCACCGGGCGCAGCAATTCCGGACTCTCGGAGTATACGGTCACGCGCAGCACTTTCTGAGCGGGCAGTTCGAGCACGGCGCGATCATCCTGAGGGAAGGCGTCCTTGGTAAGCAGACGGGCCTCGAGCCAGCCGGCCGCCCGGGTCCGGTACTCAAACGTCACGCTTTGTTCGGTCCCGGGATCCACCTTGATGGTCCGGCTTCCCGCAGGCGCATTGCCGAACTGCAGTGCAACAGGAAGCGTCTGCGGCTTGAGGCCGTAATTGCGGACGGAGATGAAAATCTCCCAGACATCGGAGTCGGCGGCAGGACGGCGGAGGCCGATCTTTCGCAGGCCGCAGTTCTCCACTTCATCCGGGACCCGCAGAAAACGAACGTTTTTCGGGACTGTCCGCAGAGTCTCCGCCTCTTCGGAGGTTACACGCCCTGAAGCCACCAGGACGATCTCTCCGATACGCCGGGCGTTCATCTTCTGAACGCGCAGGGCGAACGCAATCGCCCGATCGAGGTTGAGCGCCGCCGAGGAGGGACGGGACTCCCGGATCGCATCGAGCAGGATGTCCCGATTCGTTTCGAAGGCAGTTGCCGGCGCTATCAGAGAATCCGCCCGCACAACCATAATTCGGTCCGAGGGCGGCACAGCGCGCAGCCACGATCTCGCCGTCGAACGCGCAATGTCCATCAGCGTCGACCCGCCGATGCTGGCGCCCATCCACGCGGAAGTGTCGAGGATGAGGACGTGATCTCTCGAAGTGCGGTCCGGCGTGCCCCATCGCAACTGGGCGACGGCCAGAAGCAGAAGGGCGATCCCGATCAGTTGCAGGATCAGCGAGAGCGGCTGTTGAATCTTGCGTCTGTGGGTAACCGGGACCAGCCGTTGCGATGTGACCCAGAAACGCAGGGTCGGGACGACTTGACGCCGCCGGGAGCGGTCGAAGAGGTAGAGCGCAAGGACCAGGCCCGAAAGTGCTCCCAGGATCGCCAGAAATTCGGCCAGGCTCAGATTGAGGAGGAACATGCTAACCCACTACCGCTTTCGTTCGAGCCAGCGGTCCGAATACCGCTTCCTCAATCGGTGTGGAAACGGGCAGGCCTACGTACCGGCCTCCGTTGCGCATCGCCAGCTCTTGCAGTTCTCGTGCGAAATTGTCGAATGCTTCCGTGTACGCCTGGCGGGCTTCGTCGTCGAGTGAGATTTGAAGCTGGGCCCCCGTCTCCACATCCTCCAGATCGAGTTCGCCGGTCCAGGGAGGCGTCCGATCCTCTTCAGCCCACAGGTGCACGAGCAGAACCTCATGCCCGAAATCGGCCATGTACTGGATGGGCTTGGAGCAATCCGAGTCATCGAGGTAATCGGAGATGATGATGAGCAACCCCCGTTGCGTATTGTTTGAGACGAACCGCCGCGCCACCTCAAAGTAATTGGTTCTGCCCTGTGGCTGCAAGCCCATCAGGAAATTCATTACAGGAGCGAACCGGTGCCTTCCCCCGCTGCAGGGGAAGGGATCGAGTAGAGTGCCTGCGAACGGCTGGATGGAGATTGTGTCGAGGCGAACGAGAGCTACGTAGCAAAGAGCGGCTGCAAGCTTGCGGGCGTAGTCGAACTTGGAAGGCGACCCGTTGGTCATCGAGAGGCTGACGTCGAGCAGCAGGCGTACGGGAACACGCGGCTCAACCTGAAACATCTTGAGGAAGAGCTTTTCCAGTCGAAGGTAGGCCCTCCAGTTGATCGCCCTCAGATCGTCGCCCTGGTGGAAGTGCCGGTGATCGAGGAACTCTTGCCCGGGTCCGCTGAAGCGTGAGGAATTATGCCCGCCAACAATGCCGGCGAAGGACTGCTGCCAATGAATCGTAAGTCGTTCCAGCTTTTCGAGAAACGAGCGTTCAATCAGTGGCTGCTGCGGCATGACTCATCTCCGAACTTGGGTGACCTTGTCAACGAGGCA
>JADGHK010000431.1 GCA_019686145.1 Bryobacteraceae bacterium
GTGGCATGGCGCACTCCGACGGACGAGCAGCAAGTCTTGTGGCGATCCGCGCTGCAGTCATACAACGTTACGCCAGTCATAGACCGCAAGTATTTCCACTCAATCTACTTTCGCGAGCCGGGGGGCGTCCTGTTTGAAATTGCGACGGACCCGCCCGGCTTTGCTGTGGACGAGCCGGCAGAGGCGCTGGGATCGCGGCTCCAGCTGCCTCCGTGGCTGGAACCCCGCCGCGCCGAACTCGAGGCGCGTTTGCCCAAGGTGCGGTTACCGGCGGCGAAGGACGCCTAGTCTCCCACGAGTTCACGGAACCTGGGGGAAACGAACGCGAGATCCGAATTGCCTTTCGAGAGAATCCGCCAGCCTGCAGACCGCAGCTTGGGTCGCCGCTGAAAGACTGCGCACGACGCCGGCCACGGTTCGCTCTCCTACCGGAACCGTCTCCGACGCTGTGTCGCTCCATAGAACGGATCCGGTCTTCGCGTCCAGGAGCTGTGCAGAGATTCGACACACCGCGCGGACGCCGCCGCCATAGTCGACCTCTTCCAACTGGTCGATATTGCCTCTCATCACGTACGCTGCTTCGATGCCGCGCTCCCGAATCACGACGCTTCGAAACAGCCCGCTCGCTCGAAGAGTGTTTGCGACGAACTGGGTGATCTCATCGCGGGGATTCATCGCCCAGCGGTGATATTCGTAGTGTCCGACCTCCTCCGGGCTCGGACGGTATACGATGCGGCCTTCGCAGAGGTAGTCGGGGCACTGAAACGGCCGGATCGCGAGCGGACCCAGAGCGCCAGGGGGCGGCAGAGCGTGTGGAGCCGGCGGCGGAAAGTTGAGAATGTAGCTCCTGGGATAGCGAACCTTCTCACAGCCGACGGACACAAGCGTTGCCGCGGCCGCAAGCAGGAGAAAATGCAAAGCTCCTCTGTGCTTCACTCTGGAACCTTCCGGTCGGGGGGCTGTTTGACACGAAAGAGACTCCAGGGGCGTTGCTTCAGGGACTCGCTCAGCGAGCGGACATTTTCCGACGTCGTTCGAAGGTTGTACAAGGTCTCCGCAACATCTTCTTCGTTTCCTCGAAGGATATCCTGCGTCGTAACAAGCAGTGTCCGAGCCTCCACGATCGTGCGCTCCAGTTCCTCAAGATCCTTCACAAGAGGCGCGCGGATCGCATCGACAGTGCTGTTGATGTTGGCCACTGCCTGGTTGGCGCCCGTGACAACCGGTTGAGCTGAAACGACGAGTGCGTCCGCGTGCTTTGCGAGCTCGGAGAGCCGGGTTGTAATCTGGGCGATTTTGGGCGACTCGCGCTGCAGCAGCTTGTTCATTTCCGCGAGGATCGTGTCAATCTGCTTCTGGTTCTGCGGACCCGTGATCTGGTTCAGATTGGCGAGAAACGTACGCGCCTGGCCGGTCAGCTCCGGCAGTTCACGGCGAAGTTCCACCAGAAGGCTGTTCGCCGTTTCGGCCACTACGGCGAAGCGCTTCGTGACTTCTTCGATGCTGATGGCTTCTTCTGAAGGCACGACTTCGCCCGGCTTCAGCCTGCGGGCCGTGTTGCTTCCCGTTGTAATGGAAAGCACCGGGCTGCTCATCAGGCTTATCATTCCTACACGCGCTCTCGAATCCGCATTGATCGGCGTGCCGGCCTGCACCTCGAACAGAATTTCGATCTTGGTTGGATCCTCGGCCAACGGGTGTACGGACGTGACCTGTCCCACCTTGATGCCGCCGAAAAGCACGTAGGAGCCGCGATCGAGACCGCCTGCATAGCGCAGGTGCGTTTTGTACACGACCTGCCCTCGCACCACCTGCACGTTGCGGATGTAGTAGATGACACCTGCAAGCACCAGCAGGCTGACGACGACGAAGATGCCGACTTTTGCCTCAGTATTCATGCTTATCCGGCCCGCAGGTAGGAGTTTATGAAGTCTTCTGCGATTCCTCTCGAAATCGGATCCGGTGTGCGGTCCAGGAATTTCCTGACCTGCGGGTGAGCGTTCGCCAGGAATTGTTCCCTGGTGCCGACTACGATCAAGCGGCCCTGATAGAGCATCGCAAGCCGGTCGGCGATATGCAGGGCGCTGACCAGTTCGTGGCTGACGATCAGGACCGTCATGTGGAAGGCGCGTTTCAGGAACAAAACGAGTTCGTCGATCTGCGCTGCCGCAATGGGATCGAGTCCCGCAGCAGGTTCGTCGAGGACGAGAATGGCCGGATCGAGCGCAATGGCTCTTGCTACTGCGGCACGTTTTCTCATGCCTCCTGAAAGCTGAGGCGGGAAAAGCTTTGCGGCGTCCGCAAGCCCGACTGCCTTCAGCTTCATCCAGACCATGAGGCTGATCGTGGAATCGGCGAGCTGTGTCAGCTCGTGCAATGGAAGGGCGACGTTCTCCTCGACGGACAGCGAATTGAAAAGAGCTGCCTCCTGAAAAGCCACGCCAACATGGCGGCGAATTGCGGCCAGTTGGGATTCCGGACAGGTTGTGATGTCCACGCCGTTGATCCTGATGGTTCCGGTGTCGGGTTTGAGGAGGCCAAGCACCTGTTTCAGCAAAGTCGTCTTTCCGGACCCGCTTCCTCCGAGCAGGACCAGGATTTCGCCCCGGTAGATATCCAGATCGACATCCTTGAGCACGTGTCTTGAGCCGTAAGACACCGATACATTGCGTATGCAAATTACGCGCTCGCCGGCATTCGCAGTCATTCGACGGCGCTCCATCCCATCGCGTAAAAGACTCCGGTCGCGATGAGATCGACAAGGATGATAAGGAAGGTCGCCTTCACGACCGAGAGCGTTGTCGAACGTCCGACGCCTTCAGGTCCTCCGTGCACCCGGAGACCTTCCAGGCAGCCGACCTGAACGATGATGGACGCGAAGGCGAGACTCTTCACGAGCGTCAGTCCTACGTCGCGTAGCTGAACCGCTTCGGCGGCGCGTTGGACGTAAACCCGAAAGCTCATGTCGATGCTGAAGGCCAGAAAGAGGTACCCGGCAAAGATGCCGCTGAGAGTGCTGAGGACGGTCAGGCACGGGATGGTGATTAAAGCCGCAAGGTACTTCGGCGCGAAGGTGAATTCCACCGGGTCGAGCCCCATGACGCGAAGAGCATCTACCTCTTCGGTTACGACCATTGTTCCGATCTCGGCTGATATGGCCGACGCCGACCGCCCGCTCACGGCTATGGCCGTAATCAGCGGACCCAGTTCTCTGGTGAATGCGACCGCGACCAGATTGACAACCAGCTCCATGGCGCCGAAGCGCCGCAATTCGGCGGCGCTTTGAAGCGCGAGGATCATGCCGGTGAAAAAGGACATCGTGCCTGCCATCGGCAGAGCGCTCGCTCCGATCGCATACATCTGTTGCACGGTCGTCCGCCAGCGCCGCGGTTTCCCTAGGAACGGGAACACATGGCGAAGCTGGCGGATCACGGTCCAGAACTGGATTGTTAACGCGCCAACATACTCCAGCCAGCGTGCCGGTGGGCTCTTCGCTTGT
>JADGHK010000432.1 GCA_019686145.1 Bryobacteraceae bacterium
CAGCACGGCTAAAACGCGGCCAGATAAGCAGATAACTACTGCATTCACATTAAATCATGAACGAAAATTAAACTATTACTTTAAGAAGCAGCATTCGCCACGGCGGAGTTGGGAGGAACTCAACTGAAATGCCAGCCTACACTTCCGCATAGTGCTTATTCCGATTTTCACAGTCCGGCAGATCCAAGGGTCTGCTATTTTGCTGAAAAATCAGCCAAACCGTGGAACATAGCCGTGCGTCAAACTGGCATACGACGTGCAAAGAGGACAAGGGGCCGAGGTGTATTCGCGAAACGCACCCGGCCAAGGACGGATTCAGGAAGTGAAGGAGCTGCGCAGTCAGTTTGCCGGTGCTCTGCTCGTGATTCTCACGGCAGCGCTGGTTATTGCCGCCTTCATTAATTTCCAGCAGCAGCGAAAGTTCCACCTTCCTGACGACGGCGTCACGTGGGTTGACCGGGGGTCGGCAGATTCACCCCACGTGGAAGCCCTCCACGTGCAGCCGGGCGGACCGGCAGACAAGGCCGGTCTGCGGGCGGGCGACATTCTACGGAAAATCAAAGGCGTTTCCATCCTGAAGTCGACAGATGTGCCACAGGTGCTGATCAATGTCGGCACCTGGAAGAAGGTGGAATACACCTTCGAGCGCGACGGCGTTGAAGCCATCGCGCACGTGGTGGTAAGAGATACCGAGCGCGGTATCTCCCTTTATTACCAGTACGTCGTAGGCGCCGCTTACCTGATCATCGGCCTCTTCGTTTATTTCCGCCGGGGAAGCGCCCCCAAGTCGCTCCACTTCTACCTGCTGTGCCTGGGGTCCTTTGTCATGAGCACGTTCCATTACACCGGCAAGCTGAACCGGTTCGACCAGATCATTTATGTCGGGAACGTACTCGCGGGGCTTCTGGCGCCGACGATCTTTCTGCATTTCTGCGCGAGTTTTCCCGAGCCGCGCCGCTGGCTGCGAGGCGTACGGGCATCTTTGATCTACCTGCCGGCGGCGGCAATGTTCGCCGTGCATCTCGGCGTCATGTCCGGCAGGCTGCAAGTGCATGCAATTCCGTTGTTTGAGCTGCGCTGGCTTCTGGACCGGCTGTCGCTGCTCTATCTGGCCGTCGCGTATCTGGCGGGCGCAGTCGTGCTGCAGCGCGAATACACACGCGCCGACGACACCATCGTACGGCAGCAATTGAAGTGGCTCCGAAACGGGGCGGTCTTCGGTATCGGCCCATTCGCCGTTTTCTACGTTTTCCCCTACGTGCTGGGGGCCATCCCCGGTCAGTATTTGAGTCTGGCCGTCTTCTCGCTGACGCTCATCCCCCTGACCTGGGCATATGCCATCATCCGCTACCGGCTGATGGACGTCGACATCATCTTCCAGCAGGGATACGTCCACACCCTGGCCACGCTCTCAGTACTTGCCATCGTCTACGGAATGATCCTGACGCTTGGCAAGTTCGAGGAGTTGAGCCCGACAGCGTTCATCTTCCTGATTCTGATGGCGACCTTCATCTTTCAGCCGATCCGGAACTGGCTTCAGGAAGTGCTGGACCGCTACGTCTTCTATAAAGACCGCTACGACTACCGGCTCACCTTGATTGAGTTTGCACGGGAGTTGAGCTCGGAGACAGATTCCGACCGGATGCTGCGCTCCGTAGCGGATCGCCTGCTGGGCACGCTATCCATCCATCACGTCGCTTTCTTTTTGTATGACGAATCGCGAGGCCAGTTCCATTTGGAGCTGGCAGTCGGACGGAAGACGCCCGTAGATCCCGAGCGGCTGGATCTCAGCTTCCTAACGACCAGCATGCGGCGTCCGTACCTGTTCTTTGAACGAACCCGAAACATGCTGGATGTGGTGACGCGGGAGCTCCCGCCGTCCGTTCGACAGACGATCGCCGAGCTCGATCTCACCTACTACGTGCCCTGCACGATTCGCGGAAAGACGATTGCGTACCTGGGGGTGAGCCGCACGGACAAAGGGGACTTCCTGGCAAGCGAGGATGTGGAGCTGCTCATCACGCTCTGCGGATACGTCGGGATCGCCATCGAAAACTCCCGGCTCTACCAGTCCTTGCAAAATAAAGTCGATGAGTACGAGCGCCTGAAGGAGTTTAGCGAAAACATCGTCGAGTCGATTAACGTCGGCATCCTTGCCGCGGATCTGGACGACCGTGTCGGAAGCTGGAATAGCCAGATTGAGCGGCTGACAGGCATACCGCGGGAGATGGCCCTCGGACGCCGTCTCCGCGATCTGTTCCCCGACGAGCTCTGCAACCAGTTTGATGCGGTCCGCGGCCAGACGGGGATTCATCACATCTACAAGTTCCTGCTCAGACCCGAGGCCTTGCCGTTGCGTGTGATGAGGCATACCGTCTCAGTGAACGGCAGCGGGGCGGCGGTGGAAGCGCCTGTGCGGCCGGAGTTTGCAGTCCGGGAATCTATCCTCAACATCGCCATTGCTCCGCTGGTATCGAAGGACATGCAGCAGATTGGCCGCCTCGTCATTTTTGACGATGTGACGGACCGGGCCGAGCTGGAGCGCCGGCTGGTGCAGGCCGACAAGCTGAGCTCAATCGGACTCCTGGCGGCGGGTGTCGCTCATGAAGTCAACACGCCGCTGGCGGTCATTTCGACGTATGCGCAAATGCTGGCAAAGCAGGTCTCCGGCGACGAGACGAAGTCCAAGATGCTGGAGAAGATCGCGAAGCAGACCTTCCGTGCTAGCGAGATTGTCAACGGGCTCCTGAACTTCTCCCGAACTTCCTCGACGGAATTCGAAAACCTCGATCTCAACCGCGTGATTCGGGAGACCTTGAATCTCATCGATCACCAGCTTCAGAAGGCGGGGGTGCGGGTGAATGCGGATCTGGAACCGACGTTGCCCGCGATCCGGGGCAATGCGGGAAAGATGCAGCAGGTCTTTCTCAACCTCTTCCTCAACGCACGCGATGCGATGGCGAACGGCGGCATGCTCACCGTCCGTACGTGGAGCGAGGATGGCTTGGCCCACGCCGAGGTCAGCGACACCGGCCAAGGAATTCCGCAGGAATACCTCTCCCGGATTTACGATCCCTTCTTCACCACGAAGCCTGCAAAGAAAGGCACCGGACTGGGCCTTTCCGTCACCTACGGCATCGTACAGGAACATGGCGGTACCATTGAAGTAAGAAGCCAGGAGGGCGTCGGTACCACGTTCCTGCTCGACTTCCCTCTGGTGAAGAAGCCAGTCAATGTTTGAAAAGCCATCCGTACAAGAAATGGCGCCCTCAACAGTGAAGGGCCGCATCCTCGTCATCGACGACGAAGCCGATATCCGCGAAAGTCTTGGAACGCTGCTGGAACTGGAAAATTACCAGGTGGAGATGGCGGCAAACGCTGCCGAAGGCCTTCGCCGCCTGGAAAGCGCCAGCTACGATCTGGTGCTCCTGGATCTGATGATGCCGGACCGTTCGGGACTCGAAGTCCTTGACGAGATACGGCAGCGCGACACCGAGA
>JADGHK010000433.1 GCA_019686145.1 Bryobacteraceae bacterium
GCGCTCAGCTTGCGCAGCATGCTGGTCGGAATATGCGCATTGTAGTAGCCGCGGGCTGCCTGAATCGCTCTCGCCGCCTGCACACGCTCCCGCATCTCCGCCGACGAAGGGCCGTCGTCCTTGCCGCGTAATTCCTTATACGGCACTGCAGGCACCTCGATGTGCAAATCGATCCGATCAAGCAGCGGGCCGCTGATTTTGCCCAGGTAGCGCTGGATCATGGCTCCAGTGCAGCGGCATTCGCGGGTCGAGTCTCCGAAGAATCCGCACTGGCACGGATTCATCGCAGCCAACAGCATGAAGGCGGCGGGGAATTCGAGAGTCATGTTCGCCCGCGCCAGCGTCACGCTGCGATCCTCGAGCGGCTGGCGCAACTGTTCGAGGACATTGCGAGGAAACTCCGGAAGCTCGTCCAGAAAGAGGACACCGTGGTGCGCAAGACTCACTTCGCCCGGGCGGGGCGTCCCCGATCCGCCTCCTAGCAGACCTGCATCCGACACTGTGTGATGCGGCGCACGGAAGGGGCGATCGGTCAGCAGGCCAGCGCCCTTGGGGAGCACACCTGCGACGCTGTGAATTTGCGTCGTCTCCAGGGCCTCGGCGAACGTCAGCGGCGGGAGGATTCCGGGCAGCCGCTTCGCCAGCATTGTCTTCCCTGATCCGGGAGGACCGATCATCAGGACATTGTGGAAACCGGCAGCCGCCACCTCCAGAGCCCGCTTCGCTGTTGCCTGACCCCGAACATCACGGAAGTCGAGCCGGTCCTGCGACCTTTGCGTGCCGTTGATCGGTTTGGGGGATGCGGGCGTGAAGCGGGAAGGTTCGTTCAGCAGCGACACGGCCTCCGCCAGATGCCGCACACCGAAAACATTGAGCCCTTCGACTACCGCCGCTTCCGCTGCATTATCCAGAGGCACCACCAGGTTTTTCAGGCCCTGACGCTGCGCGCAAACCGCGATGGAAAGAGCCCCTCGCACCGCCCGGACGCTGCCATCGAGTGAGAGCTCCCCCGCAAACAGAAAATGCTCCGACCGCGAGACCGAGCCCATCGCACCCAATATTCCCATTGCCATGGGGAGGTCGAAGCCTGCACCCTCTTTTCGAACATTCGCGGGAGCCAAGTTGATCGTTACGGCTTTGCTAGGGTAGCCAAAACCCGAATTGATCAGCGCGCTCTTGATGCGCTCACGGCTTTCCCGCACGGCGGTGTCGGGCATGCCCACCGTGATGAAGTCGCGGGTAGACCCGGAGGGGTACATGTCTACCTCGACGTCCACAAGATACGCCTCAATGCCGAATACTGCCGCACTTCTCGTTCGGAATAGCGCCATATCTCTCCGAAGGGTAGTGCGGGGTAGGGGAAATTATTCTACGCGAAAGGTGTGGCGTTCTTCGTACGACTGCCCTCCCACCTTATCCCGGACCGAGACAACCAGGAAGTATTCCCCCTTTCCGGTGTCCGGTTTGGTGTTCAAGCTGAGAACCCCCATTACGTACCGTTTGGGGTAGAAGGATTCATCTGCGACAACCGCGGCCGTTGGCTGGTCGTAGACGCGCCTGCCGTCCGGCAGTTCCACTCCAAGACCGTACTCAACCTCGAAGCGGTTCTTCTCCGCCATCCGGTAGCCTGTGATCTCGAACCGGGCCCATACCGGATCGCCTGGCTTATATGCGGGCGGCGAAAGCGCCGGACCATCCGTCTCGCTGCGAAGGAAACGAAAGTTCCGGATCACCAGACTGTCGCTCGGCGCTACGTCCCGGCCCTGAACGCGAAACGTGAGGTACTCCGCGGCCTCCTTGCTCGAGCTTTCATCTTTCACGTTGATTTCGATGCGGTAATCCCCGGTATCGGCAATCGGGGGAACCTGCACCATGGCCCGAATCTTCGGCAGCCACTCTTTGTCCTCGGGCGCCAGCTCGACGTCTACCGTGCCTGTCAATGTTTCCACCAGCTTGATCCCTTTGGGATCAAGGGCGTCAATGCGGTAGTTCAGGCCAACCTTCCGGTCCTCCCCCTTGGGCGTAAACCCGGAAACGAAAAATGTGAGGTGGACCAGGTCGCCCGGGCGCCAAGTGTAGTCCGGGGCGAGCGCCGGGCCGTCTTCGTACTGGTGAAGCGATGGCTTCAGGATCTGAAGCTTCTTATTTTGAACGGCTTGGGGAGAAGGAGTCAGGAGAAGGGCGAGAGGAAGCAAGAGGAGATACACAACGATCCTCCAATCCCTTTGTACCTCAGTTCCAGGCTTGCCGGGATCGGGCTAGTCTGCCGGCGGCTTCACTTGTACGGGAGCGGCGATGGTATATGGAATCTCCACCAGACGGACCTTCTGCTGCTCGAGATCCCCGCCGTCGACAACGTGCAGTTTGTAGTTGCCGGGAGGAACGTCAAAGAGGATTGTGCCTTCATCGGTGTGCGCCGGCGGAATGATTCGCAGCAGCCCGAGCCAGCCCTCAACCCCTTCTGCTGAATCCTCTTCCATATACGTTTTGCCGCTCGCGTCTTCGACGCGCAGCAGCGGTATGTTCACGTTCTCGCCGGCTCCATTCGTAATCGACAGCCGCACGACGAGGAACCGGTGACGGGGATAACGCCGCCCCGAGGACGTTTCGAGATCGCTCCGCCAGTCGGCCTGGAAGACGTTGTATGTAACCGATCCCACTGATACGCGCTCGCCCATGGGAGCCGGCTTCGGCGAAGGGCTCAAACGCGAACAGCCCCAGGCTGCGAGCAGCAGCCCCGCACAAAGGAGCCGCAGAGCGTGGGAACTCTGCTGGCCAGAAGCATAGGGAATCGGCATATCAGGAAAGCTGGTACTCTTAACAAATACACTGTATGTTCATGCGGCCGCAATGGAAACGCGTCAAGCTGCGCGCGATTGCCAGTCTCCTGGTCCTCGTCTCGGCCGGAGTGACCTGGTCCTATGCTCAGCAAGCGACCCATCCGGTGACCGGGCGCCGGATCGCTCGCGTGATGGGCATGAGCGGGGCGCCCTGGCTTGAACGCTCCGAGCGCGAGATGGAGGAAGACCCGAACACCGCAATCGAAGCGATTGGGCTGAAACAGGGAATGGTGGTGGCAGACGTCGGAGCTGGCGTCGGCTACTTTACCGAGCGGATTGCGAGGCTGATCGGTCCCACGGGCAAGGTTTACGCCACCGATATTCAGCCGCCGATGCTTGAGCGCCTCAAAGAGCGCATGCGGAACGCTGGCCTTACCAATTACGAGGCGATCCTTGGCTCCGAAACCGATCCCAGGCTTCCGCCTGGAAAGATCGATCTTGTCCTGCTGGTGGACGTCTACCATGAATTCTCCCAGCCTCAAGCGATGCTGCAAAAGATCCGCCAGTCTTTGAAGCCCGACGGAAGGCTCGTCCTCCTGGAGTACAAGAAGGAAGACCCCTCGATTCCGATCCGCGAGGATCATAAGATGAGCGTGAGCGAGGTGAAGGCCGAGCTGGAGCCGGAGGGCTTCAGGCTGGAGAAAGCCGTCAGCGAC
>JADGHK010000434.1 GCA_019686145.1 Bryobacteraceae bacterium
AAGACCCTATTTCTAGCTTAGCTTACACCGATTCCGGCGGAAAGCCTCTCGAAACAGCCTCCCGGAGGGCCTCTCCGGTTCCGCGATTCCTACTGCAGCAGGGTGGCGGGTTTACGAACGTTGTGACTTTCGCAGATTTCGCGAAGCGCTTTCTTCCTCGTTTGTAAACCTGAAATGACAAAGCCGGTCAGCTTGGCGCTGACCGGCTGGTTATAAGGGGTAGTTGGCGTGACTCCTTACCGTGCTCCGGCAGGAGCGTTTGCGGCGCGGGCAGCCTTAATCTTCTTCGTCTCAAGAGCCTTCGACACCCAGTTATCCGCGATTTCCACTTCCTTCTTGTACTGCTCAGGACTGTCGGCCAGATCCGCACGCTCGCGAATCAGCAGGTTCAAATAGGCCATCGCGTCGTCGTACTCCTGGTCAATCTCGAGGGCCTTCTCCAGGTTGCGGATACCCTCTTCGATCAACGTCCCGTACTTCGCTTTCAACTCGTCACGAACCTTCTTATCCTTCAGCGGACCAGGCTCTTCCGGTTTCATGCCGAGTTTCGCGCGTTCAGCCATTAGCGCCGGGTACCATTTTGCCCACACGATCACGCCGAGGCTGTAGTATGCCTCCTTGTTCTGCGGATCGGCGCTCGCGAGCTTCTGGTACCACTCCTTGGCTTCGTCGAGCTTACGCAGCTTTGCGTCCAGATCTACGATCCCCTGGGCCTCACTGTAGTGGAGAGAAGCAAGCGACGCCAGCGCCACGGTGTTGTTCGGCTCTTGCTCGAGGACCTTGAGGAAATTCTCCATCGCGGCCTTCGACATCCGCAGGTTCTCCTCGGACTGAGCGCCGGGGATGTATTGGTTCATGTAAGCAGTGGCAAGATACAGCCGCGCCGTCGGATAGCTGGGATCCAACTGCACCGCGGCCTGAAAATGGTCTATCGCATCCTGGTATTTCCCGTTCTTAAACGAACTGACGCCCTTGTTCAGGTGATCGCGAGCCTTCAGTTTCTGGCAGCCCGTACCGATCAGGGCCAGAACGCCCAGGGAAAGGGCGGCAACAACGATGGACTGGCGCTTCATTGTCTCATCCTCTAACCTAGAGTCCTGCCTCGACCTTCGCCGTCATTAAGCCGATCTTATCGATGCCAGCGCCCTTGGCGATATCGATCGCCTTGGCTACCAACTGGAACTCGATATCGGGATCGCCCTTGACAAAGACTACGCGCTCGGCGCGGGTCTTGAAGATTTCTTCGAGGCGGGGTCCCAGCCTCTGCTCGTCCGTCGGCTCCGTGTTGATCAGCATGCTGCGATCCTTGTTGATGATGATCACGACGGTGCGGTCCTGCGCCTGATTCTGGGGCGCGTTCGGCGGTGGCGGCTGAGGCACCAGAGCTTCGAGGCCCTTGGGCTTCAGCGGCGTGACCACCATAAAGATGATCAGCAGCACCAGCAGCACGTCGATCAGCGGCGTCATGTTGATATCAGCCTTGGGACCGCCACCCCCTCCGCCAACTGCCATTGCCATAAGAATTACTCCTTAATAAAGTCTCGCACCAGGGCTTACAGACCGCCCGCTGACGCCTGGCCGGCTGCAGCGCCTTCCGGTTTAATTTCCTCGGTGAGCAACCCGAGCTGATCCACGCCACCTGCCCGGAGATTGTCAACAACTTCGACAACTCTCTCGTAGCGCGCCCGGGCGTCGCTCTTGATGTACACCATCCGGTCCAACCGGTTCGTCAGGAGATCCTTCACCCGGCCCGGAAGTTGATCCGGAGGCATCGGATCCGACCCGAGGTAGGTCTTCCCGTCGCGCGTTACGGCGATAAGGATGGCGTCTTCTTTATCGGCCGCATCCATCGGCGATGGGTTACGCGCCTTCGCCATGTCGACCGAGACACCTTTCGACAACATCGGCGTGATGACGATGAAGATGATCAGCAGCACGAGCATCACATCCACCATCGGCGTCACGTTAATTTCGGCCATTACACTCGGCGCTGTGGGTTTTCTCATATATCGACCTCCAGCCGCTGCACCTCGGAAGGGACGCCCGGGCCTCTACCCCGGAGAGACCCGGACGAAACCGACTCGCAGGTATTGCGGACGCTATTTCGACGGTCTGTCTCTACTTACTTCGCAGCGCGGCTCTGGGACGAGCGCTTCAGGAAGTAGTCGATCAGCTCGGAACCAGAATTCCCCATCTCGACGTCGAAGGCCTCAACGCGGTTGGTGAAGTAGTTGAACATCCAGACCGCGGGCACAGCGACGAACAAACCGAGAGCGGTCGTTACGAGCGCCTCGGCGATACCGGCGGACACTGCGCCCAAGCCAGCGCTCTTCTCGGTAGCGATGCCCCGGAACGCGCCGATGATGCCGACGACGGTGCCGAACAGACCGACGAACGGAGCGGTGGAGCCGATGGTCGCCAGGCTGCTGACGCCGCGCTTCATCTCCGCACGGACGATGGCCTCAGCCCGCTCCAGTGCGCGCTTGGAAGCTTCGACTTCCTCACCCGGAATCTCGCTGCTCATCTGGTGAGCGCGGAACTCCTGCAAACCGGCAACGACGACTTTAGCCAGGTGGCTCTTCTTATAGCGATCAGCAATCTTGATCGCCTCATCGAGCTTGCCATCGCGCAGCGCACCAGCCACGGACGAGGCGAAAAGGCGAGACTCCTTCCGCGCCGCGCCATAGGCGATCAGACGGTCGATCATGACGCCGATCGACCACGCCGACATGATGAACAGACAGATAACGACTCCCTTGCCAACCGGAGTCATTGTTGCCCACATGTGACGCGGATCGAAGCTAACGACCGGAGCGCCCTCCTGGAGCAACATCATTGCCCATACTTGAAGCTGAAGATACATTGTGTTCTCTCCTGCGAGTTATTCCCTTGCTTGAAAATGCTGACTAGACTGTCCTACTGGCTCAACGTGAAGTTCACGTCGATTTGAGTCACTACTTCGACCGGCTCTCCATTAAGAAGCGTCGGCTGGTAGACCCACTGCTTGACTGCCTCGGTTGCGGCCTGCACGAGAAGCGGATGACCGCTGACGAGGGTCAAATTCTGAATCGTGCCATCCTTGCCGATGATGGCGTTGAAGCGAACCGTTCCGGAAATTCGCGCCTGCTTCGCCAGAGGCGGATAGATCGGGCGAGGCTGCCGGATCAGCTTCGCTTGCTGCACGTTACCACCCACACGGATCCGCTGCGGCGTTGCGGGCTTCGGCTCCTCCTTTGGCGGCGGTGGCGGCGGCGGAGCGGCTGACGGAACCGATCCAAGAATACCCCCAATTACGCCCCCAGCCGTGCCTCCCGGCACGCCTCCGGGCACTCCACCGACAACACCCACAGCGCCCGCCATCGGCGGCGGAAGCTCGTCTTCCTTAATCATTGCGATCTCTTTCGGAATCTGCTTGGGAGCCATCAGCTTGCCCGCGTCAAACTGACGTGGAATCACCTTCACTACCTTCACAGGGGCTGCGGCAGCAGGC
>JADGHK010000435.1 GCA_019686145.1 Bryobacteraceae bacterium
GTATCCCGAATCTTCTCCCGCCGGAAATGATCGAGCGGTGCAAGATATTCCGATAGGATGCGAACGGACCGGGCCGCCTGGCTGTCAAGGAATTCTTCATCCTTATAGGCGACCGGGCGTCGCCTACGCAAAGTGGGCTGATCAGTCATGAGTAATTGCCTTTCCAGCAGCGGCTTGCGCTGCCAGATCCTCAATGCGCTTCTCCAATTGTCTCACCGCCTTCAGAAGCTCTGGCAGTTTCTGGAGCGCCGTCGCGGCTCTCAGCCATTGCCGGGCATCGAAAGCAGGCGATCCGGAGATAACGCTGCCCGGCGGCACATCGCTCCCGACGCCGCTCTGGGCATAGACAACGGAATTCTCATGAATTGTCAGATGTCCAGATACGCCAACCTGCCCAGCCAGCAGGACGTTCTTCCCCAGAACCGTGCTGCCGGCCAGGCCGGTTTGAGCGCAGATAATACTATTCTCTCCAACTACACAGGCGTGACCGATCTGTACGAGGCTGTCAATTTTTGCGCCGCGCCGGATGCGCGTTTCGCCGACCGTCGCCCGATCCACCGAGCTCAGCGACTGCACTTCGACGTCGTCCTCGATCACTGTGATGCCAGATTGGACGATCTTGTAGTGAGTGCCGTCCGCCCGCTTGGCAAATCCGAACCCGTCACCCCCCACAACCACTTGATTCTGTAGGATCACCCGGTTTCCAATCCGGCAATACTCCCGTACCACTGCGCCGGAATGGGCGACGAAGTCATCGCCAATCTCCACGCCTTCATAGATCACCACATGAGGGTGAATGATCGCATTCCTCCCGATCCTCACGTTCCGCCCGATCACAGCGTACGGGCCGATCGACGCCCCTTCGCCGATGGTGGCGGATGAATCGATCGATGCCAGGGGGTGGA
Source organism: Bryobacteraceae bacterium (assembly GCA_019686145.1). Classification (GTDB taxonomy): domain Bacteria; phylum Acidobacteriota; class Terriglobia; order Bryobacterales; family Bryobacteraceae; genus JADGHK01. The sequence continues at coordinate 906 of JADGHK010000435.1, forward strand.
TGCCGGCCGGAGGGCGGGGAGGCTGATAGAACAATTCGAGGGCGCGGGCGAAATCCAGATAAGGGTTGGCCGAGACGAGGCTCGCAATCGGAAGATCCGTCAGTGGCTGGCTGACCAGAATCGCTGCGGCCTTTGTTTGCTTTACCTTGTGGGCGTACTTGGGATTGGCCAGGAAGGTGAGCTCATCGGGGCGGGCATGCTCCATGCCGGCCACGCCCCGGATCTCTATATCCGGATCGCCATGGAGTTCGCACCCGAGCGCTTCGGCCAGGGACTTTAACTTCATTACCGTAACAGATTAACGAGAAAGGGTTATGGCGCGCCACTGCCTGCTGGATTACGATTCTGTACCAAAACGTCTCGTTCCAGAGTCTAGGCAGTAGCGCGGAAGCAGGTAAACTGGAAACATGTGGTACCTCCTCGCGCTGCTCGCCGTCCCTTGCGCGGCGTTGGCGGCGGCGGATCAGCAGTCCGAGCCGCAGTCTGAGATGAGTAAGGCCATCGAGGAGTTCAAGATTGTAACCCGGGCTCTGGGGCTCAGGCCGGACAGCCCGCGGCGAAGCAAGGAGGCCAGGAAGCCAGTCCAGTTCCACGGCCGCCTGTACCACAACTTCCGCAACGACTTTCTGGACGCCGTGCCCAAAGAGGTTCGCCAGAACGGCGGGGACAAGAACCTGCTTCGCCGAAATCAGTTCGGCTTTAATCTGAGCGGTCCGCTAGTGATTCCTAAGATCTACGACGGCAGGCGGACGTTCTTTTCGGTCTCCTATGAAGGCGTTCGGGAACGGATTGGCCGTTCCTATCTCCGCACGGTTGCGAACGCATTGGAGCGGGAAGGCGACTTTTCGGCCACGGTCGATCAGGCTGGCAATCCGTTGCCCATTTATGACCCGGCAAGCACTCGGCCGAACCCGGACTACGATCCCAGCCTGCCCGTGTCGACAGAAAACCTGCAGTATCTGCGGGACCCCTTTCCCGAGGGGCGCATTCCGCAGACCCGTATCGATCCGCTTGCAGCAAAGGCATTGGCGTTATACCCGATGCCCAATACGAACGTGGGGCCGTTCTTCCGCAATAATTACTTCACGGTCTCACCAGAAACCAATACCGCCAACGGCGTCATCGTTCGCATCGACCACTCGATCCGCGACCGTCACCGCATCAACTTCAGTACGTCGCTCTCAAACGGCTTTCAGGGGGCTGCCCGCTACTTCCAGACGGCCGCGAATTCGAGCGGCTCCGACCACCTCTTCCAGAACCGCCGCGCGTCGATTGATCATGTCTTCACCATTTCGCCGCAAACCATCAACACGCTGAGCTTCTCTGTCTCTTCCGATGTTTCCGAGAACATATCGGAGCGCGTCAATTTCGCCTCTGAGTTGGGCGTGAACATTCCAGGCAGCGACGTCTTTCCTGTATTGTCATTCAGCCCCTACCTTTCGATGGGCGTTTCCAACCCGTCGGGCCGCAACGCCCGTAACGGCTTCACCTTCTCGGACGGCTTTTCGACGCGCCTTGGTAAACACAATCTGCGGGGCGTCGTTCAGGTAAGCCGGCTTCAGGTCAACTCATTTGTTCCGCTGTATCCGGCAGGTCATTTCCGGTTTTCGAGCGGGCTTACCAGTCTTCCTGGCATCACCAACACCGGGCTTGCCTTCGCCAGCTATCTGCTCGGTCTTGCAGAGTTCGGTGAGGTTAGTGTTGTGCAATCACCTTCTTACTTCCGCCGGACCAGCGCCTCAATCTTTGCCCGCGATCAATACGAAATCCGGCCCGGGCTCACATTCTCGATCGGCGCGAACCTGGCGATTAATGGTCCTCGCGTCGAGAAGTACGACAGGCAATCGACCGTGGATCTCACAGCCATCAACCCCGAGAACGGACGTCCGGGAGCGTTGGTTGCGGCTGGCCGGGATGGGCACGGGAGAGCGTTCCAGCCGACGATCGCGCGGCTGGAGCCGAGCGCCAGTCTGGCCTGGAATCCCTTTGGCGATTCCAAACGGACGATTCGGCTGTCCTATTCGCGATCCTACAGTTCAATTCCGGTTTACTCCGCCCAATTTGGTACGCAGGGCTTTAATGGCTATGCGGCCTACTATTCACCGAACGTCCAGTTGAATCCCGCGATGAAGCTCTCTGACGGGGTTCCGTTTCTTCCCTCGCTGCCTGACCTTCGCCCCGAGGCGGCCAATTACACGGTGGCGCATTACATTACGCCCGGCGACGAGATTCCCACGACTCATGGCGCGTCCGCCTCGCTCGAATCGCAGCTTCCCGCTTCGATGGTTGTAACCGTTGGAGCATCTTTATCGGGTGGGAAGAATCTCCTGGTAAGCAACAATAACGTTAACCTGAACGCGATCCATCCTTCGGCTCTCGTGTACCGGGACGAATTGAACAACGAGGAGTTCCGGAGGACCTTGCGGCCTTATCCGCAGTACCTCGGGCTGGACGTCTACAGCTCGTACCCCGGTGGGCGGTACCGGCGCGCAGCGAGTTTTGTGCGGCTGGAGAAGAGGACCTCCACAGGGCTTTCGCTAAACGTCTACTACGAATTCTCGAAGCAGGAGGACGACTATTCCGG
>JADGHK010000436.1 GCA_019686145.1 Bryobacteraceae bacterium
TTCATCCTATGCCCGCAGGGCAGGGCCTGACTTCTTGAAAATTGCGGAATTGGAAGCGAGGAAAGCGTCCGGTGGTAATAACGCCATCAGACTGAAGCAGCCGGGGAATAGCTGAGCCGGAAGCTGCCCGGGCACCTGAACCATGGCTTTCGCGCGCCGTTGAAAATCCGACGGCGTCATGCCGACGCGGTCGTGAAAAAGCGTGCTAAAGCTGCCCAAACTCGACATGCCGACCTCCAGGCAGACCTCTGTCACAGACATCTCCCGGGATGCAAGCAAGCGTTTGGCCCGATCCATGCGAAGCTGAATCTGGAATTGACGGGGCGTGCTGCCAAAGAGAGCCGCAAACTGCCGGATGAAGTGAAACGGCGACATTCCGGCGATCGAGGCGGCCTCCTGGAGGCTTCGAGGCTGCCCGGCGCTCAGAGCGAGAAAGTCACGCGCTGCGTGGAGGCGGCGGAACGTGCAATCGTCTAGCAGCATATCGAATAGAACACATTATCCGACAGGTTGCCAGCGAGGCACGAACCGCCCGCGTTCCCGCTTCGGGATGTCCCGTAGTTCGCCGCAGTCTTACTCCGATCTGAGCGAAGCCATATCGATGCAGAAGCGGTACTTCACATCAGACCTGGCCAGTCTCTCGTAGGCTTCGTTGACCTTTTGGATCGGAATCACCTCGACATCGGCAGTAATGTTATGCGCACCGCAGAAGTCAAGCATCTCCTGAGTTTCGGCGATTCCGCCGATGCCGGAGCCGGAGAGGCTGCGGCGCCCCATGATGAGGTTGAATGCCGCGACATCGAGGGGCTTTGGAGGCGCGCCGACAAGAGTGATGGTTCCGTCACGTCGGAGCAGGCGGAGATAAGCGTTGATGTCGTGATCCGCGGCTACCGTGTCCAGGATGAAGTCGAAGCTGCGCGCATGCTTTTGCATCTGGCTGGCGTCCCGGGACACGACCGCTTCGTCGGCGTCGAGCCGTAGCGCATCGTCAACTTTACTCTGCGACGTCGTGAAGGCGACGACATGGGCTCCGAGCGCATGGGCAAGCTTGACGCCAATGTGGCCGAGTCCGCCCAGCCCTACCACGCCAACCTTCTTCCCCTTTGTGACGCCCCAGTGGCGCAAGGGTGAGTACGTGGTGATTCCGGCGCAGAGGAGCGGCGCGGCCCCGGCGAGATATAGGTTCGACGGAACACGCAGAACGAAGTGCTCGTCGACGACAATGCTCTCAGAGTAGCCGCCGTAAGTAACCCCGCCAAGGTGTTTATCCGGAGCGTTGTAAGTGAGGATCATGTTCGGGCAGTACTGCTCAAGGCCGGCTTTGCACTCGGGGCAGGTGCGGTCCGAGTCGACCATGCAGCCAACCCCGGCAAGGTCGCCCGGCTTGAATTTCGTAACTGCCGAACCTACTTTCGTGATGCGGCCCACAATCTCGTGTCCGGGAACAATCGGGTAGACAGTGGGCATGAAACCGCTCCACTCGTTGCGAACCTGGTGCAGGTCGGAGTGGCAGATTCCACAGTAGAGAATTTCAATCTGAACGTCGTGTTCGCCCGGATCGCGCCTCGGGATCGTTGCGGGCGCAAGTTGCGACGTCGCACTCGCGGCAGAGTAAGCCTTCGCGTTGTACATGATGCTCCTATGATTCCTTTCCCAGTAGGTTGTATGCGCCGACTAGAGAACGGTCATTTCAATAAAACTTCGGAGGAGCCTGTTCCGCAGTTCATCTCCCATCGCCGAGGCTTGGTTAAATAGCCTTCCTCCACTGAATTTCACCATTTTCGTGGTTTCCAAAAGTTTACAGAAACGGCTCAAGCTTCCTCTTCCTCTAAGCTAGGTCCGGATCGGACGAGGGGGGGATGCGCGCAGCAAGGATGTATGGTTACAAGCAACCGCTAGTGCTGGAAGAGGTTGATCCACCAGTGATCGCGGCTAACGAGGTACTGGTCAGAGTTGAGGCGGCTGGCATGTGCCGCACTGATGTTCAACTCCTCGACGGCTATTTCAAAGACTATCTCCCACTCGCATTCCCGGCGATCCCCGGGCACGAGATAGCCGGTTCTGTGGAACAGATTGGCAGCCTGGTGCCAGAGAGTGCTCAGTTAGCAATCGGCGATCAGGTTGTTGTTGTTGGCGGGTGGGGCGACGGCACCTGCCGGCAATGCCGGCGTGGCGATACCCAAATTTGCGCTCACGGCAGATGGCCCGGCTTTGGCGCGTACGGCGGCTATAGCGAGTTTGTTCCGGTTCCCCATCAATACCTCATTCGCGTGGATCGGAAGTACAAACTGAAGGCGGAAGAATTGGCCCCTCTTACTGACGCCGGTCTCACGCCGTACAGGGGAATGAAGAAGTTACGGAGCGCCGGTGTGCTTGACCCAGACAGAGTGGTAGCCGTGTTTGGGGTAGGCGGTCTAGGCGCATATGCGGTCCAGTACGCTAAGCTTCTCTCATCTGGAGCCACGGTCGTGGCCTTTGCCAGAAGCGACGAAAAGCTCGCCGTTGCCAAAGAGAACGGTGCCGATCACGTCATCAATACGAAAGGGAAGTCGCTCGCTGACATTCGCAGTGAGCTCCTCAAGGCAACGGGCCACAGCGAGATTGACGCCGGACTCGACTGCGCCGGAGCGGAAGAGACCATCCAGTTGGGGTTCAGCCTACTTACGACGTCAGGGGCTTTCGTCTCCGTTGGCCTGGTCGGGAATCGAATCAACATTCCTCTGTTCCCGTTTGTCGGCCGGGAGTTTACGTATCAGGGATCATTCTGGGGCAACTACAGCGATCTGAGCGAAGTGGTTGTCCTGGCACAAGCGGGAAAAATCAGGCACACACTCAAGCGAGTCCAGTTTGAAGAAGTCAACGAAAACCTCGAGATGCTCCGTGGCGGCGACATCATTGGGAGAGCGGTTCTGGTCTTCCATAACGCTGCGGATCGGAGCCAAGTCGACAAAGGAGAAACCGTTAACAAAGTGTAAGGCAGTTTCCCGTCCCATCCGGATTGGAGGGCTCGTGATGGCTTCAGCCGAGGATGTTGAGACCAGAAATAGGGAGGTCATCCAGGCGGCCTTCGATGCGCAGCGGAATGGAACGTGAAGCATTTTCGATCTGCTAACGCCCGATGCAAAGTGGACGATTGTGGGCAGCACGCCCGTGATGGCAGACCGTCTGGCTCTAACGGCTGTTTCCACCCTACCGGGCGGCGCAGTTGGGGAGGGGGCGGCGGCCACCGTACGTCACATGGCCGCCGGGTGTGGCATCAGAACAACAGCTTCAGACCGAACTGAAGCTGGCGCGGATCATTGGCCTGCGAAGTCACACGGCCGAAGTTCGCTCCGGCATTGACGTTGGTGTTCGGGCTTCCAAAGCGCACGCGGTTAAAGGCGTTGAAGGCTTCCGCGCGGAACTGAAGGCGCAGGCGCTCGGCGAGTTGGAACTGCTTGAAGACCGAAAGGTCGACGTTGTTCGTGTGGTGATTGCGCAGGTCTGCG
>JADGHK010000437.1 GCA_019686145.1 Bryobacteraceae bacterium
CCACAAGCCTGTGCTGAGTGTGCTGCCCTGGGCGCGCGGTCCCTGCGGGAAGGTGGTGAACTCGTCCCTCTGGCCAAGGACCAGATCGGCCTTTGCTCCATTCGCTGCCCCTTCTGCGTTTCGCCACGCCAGGACCCGATTATTTCCCGTGTCGACGACATAGAGGATCGGCGGCGAAACAGAAGTGTCCAGCGCGATCCCCTGCGGGGCGTTCAGTTCACGGCCGTCGACACCGTTGGGGGCGCTCGAATAGACCTGTAAGAATGGTTGCCCGACAGCACGGGAAGGCGTTGGATTTAACGTTACCTGAGCAGATAGAGAGCCACACCCGGCGAATGCAGCAATGAACGCGAAGATTCGGAGTTTCATGGATTGACGAGGCGGATGCGCGCGGGAAGCACCCTCAAGAAACATAACATCGGCATACAGGGAGCGCAAACCCGTATTAGCGGCATGGGTAATAGGCCGTTTGGTGGTGCTAAACTCAAGAATTGATCCCCGCTATGAAACCGAGAGTTTGTGCCGTCAGCTTCCTGAACACGGTTCCTCTGGTCTCCGGCATGACCCGGGGCCCGCAGCAGGAGCTCTTTGACGTTTCATTCGCTGTGCCTTCTGAATGCGCCGATCGCGTTGCCGAAGGATCGGCCGATATCGGTATTGTGCCTGCCGTCGAAGTTCCCGCACTGGGGCTTGAGATTGCGCGCGGGACTGGAATCGCCTGCCGCGGGCCCGTTCGCAGCATTCTCCTGATCTCCAAGGTTCCGGTCAGTCAGATCCGGACTCTGGCGGCTGACACGAGTTCCCGCACGAGCGTGCAGCTTGCACGAGTCATTCTTCAGCGTAAGTATGGCGTCGTGCCGCACTTCATCCCCCGGCCTCCCGACGTTCCGACGATGCTCAACATCGCCGACGCAGCGCTCGTCATCGGAGATACTGCACTGCGGGTGGAACCTTCTGAGCTCCCCTTCGAAGTTCTAGATTTGGGCGCCGAATGGTTCGAACTCACCGGGCTGCCTATGGTTTTCGCCGTCTGGGCCGGCCGTCCCAGTGTCATCACAAGCGCCGTTGTCCAGGGTTTTATCGACTCTTACCATCACGGGTTGGGCCGTCTGGAAGAGATCGTCCGGGAGGAGTCCGTGCGGCGCGGCATGCCGGAGACATTAGTACGGGAGTACTTTACCCGGCATATTATTTTTGAGCTGGGGGAGCGGGAATATGAAGGGATGCGGCTTTTTTTGCAGTACGTGGCGGAAGCTAAAAATCTGACAGATGCAGGGAAACTCGCCGTATGATCAGCCGTGAAGAAGCAAGGGATCTTTTCGCCAGCGATGACCTGATTGGCATCGGCATGGCCGCGGACGCCGTGCGGCGCCGGCTGCACCCGGAAGGCGTCGTCACCTACATCATCGACCGTAACATCAACTACACCAACTTTTGCACGGAATACTGCAGCTTCTGCGCCTTCTACCGGCCGGTGGGACACAAAGAAGGCTACATCCTCGATCACGAGACGATCCTCGCAAAAATTCAGGAGACCCTGGACCTTGGCGGCACGGGCGTGCTGATGCAAGGGGGCCTGCACCCCGGGCTGAAGATCGAGTGGTATGAGGACATGCTGCGTACGATCAAGAAGCGCTTCGGGGATCGCATCTGGTTGCATTGCTTCTCCGCTCCTGAGATTACGAATATCGCCGAGGTGAGCGGATTATCGCTTCGCGACACGATCGCCCGTCTGCGCGACGCGGGACTTCAGTCGATCCCTGGCGGCGGGGCGGAGATTCTCGATGATGCGGTCCGGCATCGCATCAGCCGCCTGAAGTGCTCGACCCAGGAATGGATCGATGTCCATCGCACCGCGCACTCGCTCGGCATGAAGACGACGGCGACGATGATGTTCGGATGCGGTGAAACCATCGAGCAGCGCATCAACCATCTCGAAGTCATTCGTCAGATTCAGGAAGACACCGGCGGATTCACGGCGTTTATTCCCTGGAGCTTCCAGCGCGAAAATACTTCATTAGGGCGGTTCGTAAAGGAAGAAGCGACGGCGGTGGAGTACCTGAAGACGCTTGCCATTTCGCGCCTTTACCTCGATAACATCCCCAACATCCAGTCGTCGTGGGTGACCCAGGGCTTGAAGACGTGTCAGCTTGGCCTGCGCTTCGGCGGCAATGACGTGGGGAGCATCATGATCGAGGAGAATGTGGTCTCGGCGGCGGGCGCCCATCACCGGGCTAGTGAAGAGGAGCTCCGGCGCATTATTCGGGACGCCGGTTTCATTCCCAAGCAGCGCGACACGCTCTACCTCACGTACTTCTTAAATTAGGAGTTCCTGCGGGCCTTTCACCCGCATAATCCGTATGCCGGGAATTATCGAAGTCGACGACCTCGTCAAAGAGTTCCGGACCTTCGAACGGCGCGAGGGACTCATCGGCGCGCTGACGAATCTTTTCCACCGCGACTATCGGACGGTTCGCGCTGTTGATCGCATTACCTTCGTCATCAAGCCCGGCGAGATGGTGGGGTACATCGGCCCGAATGGCGCCGGCAAGTCCACCACCATCAAGATGCTGACGGGCATCCTCGTGCCCACCTCGGGCAACATCCGCGCAAGCGGCTACATCCCATGGAAACAGCGGTCCGAGTACACCAAGACGATTGGCGTCGTGTTCGGGCAGAGGACGCAGTTGTGGTGGGATATTGCTGTTGTCGAGTCCTTTCAGTTGCTCCGCCGGATTTACGGCGTCTCCGACAGCGACTACAAAGCGCGCATGAAGCGGTTCGACGAAGTGCTGGAGCTTGGACGTTACCTCCATACTCCTGTTCGCAAACTCAGCCTGGGCGAGCGGATGCGGTGTGATGCGGCCGCGGCTCTCCTTCACAACCCGCCGGTTCTCTTTCTCGATGAACCTACGATCGGGCTGGATATCGTCGCAAAGGAGAATATCCGTGCCTTCCTCAAGCAGGTCAACCAGGAATTTGGCACTACGATTCTCCTCACCACGCACGACCTCTCCGATATCGAAGAGCTGTGCCAGCGTCTCATGATCATCGATCATGGCCGCCTGCTGTTCGATGGCCGGCTGGAGGAATTGAAGCACCGGCTATGGCGGGAAAGCACGATTAAAGTGGATTTTCGGGACCGTGAGCAGGCCCAGCGGTTCGAAGCTCTCTCGCTCCCGCACATTAAAACGGAAAAGCTTGGCGAGCTGACGTACCGCCTCACGTTCGACCGCGAAGAGCGTTCCACGGCGGATGTCATCCGTCAGGTGGTGCTCAACGCGGATGTCCTCGATATTGCCATTGAAGAACAGTCCATCGAAGAAGTAGTGAAGCGGATCTATCTCGGTGGCGTGTTTGAGGCGGCGGCGCGGTGAACACGACGGTACTGCTCGAGTTCAGCCGGATCGGATTCCTCAACATGCTGGCGTTCCGGCTTCGCTACTACACCGGAGTCGTCACTTACTTCATCA
>JADGHK010000438.1 GCA_019686145.1 Bryobacteraceae bacterium
GACTCCTGCGCTATTTGTATGGTATCGCAGCGGAGAGTCCCCATCCTTCTAGTCTCTGTCCTTGACCTGGGGGTTTGCAACGGAAGGCCCGCGCGCGGGATCCACTCTCGGGGTTTCGGAGGATTCGTGTCCGCTGTAATAACCGCTGCGCGCAAAAACCTTAACCCCGGGGCGAGAAACGCGGACGCTCAGCCTGTGAAACCCATCCCTGGGTTGGGGGACGTTGCGTGGATAGAAGCCGAGCAGATACTGAGTTCGAAGATCGCGCAGCATATCCTCGAAGGCGCGGTCCAGGGAGGCGCCCAGCGTTGGGGTGAAGACGCGCCCGCCGGTTTCAGCAGCAAGGGTCTCGAGCGCGTTCTCGCCGCCCACGTTGCGCCCTGCGTCCCCGGGGATCGGTACGATCAGGATCGGATAGAGAACGGTGTCCGCGAGTTGCGCCGCGCGCAAGGCATCGTGAAACGTCTTGTTGCTGGTCGTGTCGCTCCCGTCGGTCACTGCAACAAGGACGTGACGGCCTTCCCGCCGTTCCAGGTCCGTCGCACCCACATAAATGGCGTCATAAAGAGAGGTGCCTGCCGCCGGCTTGAGGCCTCTCATCGCACGCCGGAAGCGCTCCATGTTCCGGGTATATCCTGTGTGCTGGACAACCGCATCGTTGAATGTGTAAAAGGAGACCGCGTCCTTTTCGTTACCCTCTCGGAACATCGCGGTGAGGAAGCGCTGCACCGATTCCAGCTCGAGCTTGAGGTCTTTGGCCGTTGACAGACTGATATCCAGCATCAGAGCCACGGAGAGAGGCTGCTCGGTGTGGCGCTCGAAGAGAACAATCTCCTGTTCGACATTGTTATCCAGCAACTGGAAGTCGTCTTTGCTTAGAGAGCCGACAGGAGCGCCTCGGTCATCCTTCACGGTCACCAGAAGGCGCACGAGCTGCACGTCGACTCGAAACGCCGGATCCTGGGCGGCCGCTCGACGCACCAATGCACTGCCGCCGGCTAGCGCGAGCCATTCGCGCCGGCTTAACGCTGTTTGACGGATTCGTCCCACTCTCCCTCAACCCACACTTCGCCGTCGACGAAATATTCTTTCTTCCAGATAGGAACCAGCTTCTTCAGCCGGTTGATGCCCTCGAGCGCGGCCTCAAACGCAGGGCGGCGGTGAGGGGCAGTCACGATGACGGAAACGCTCGCCTCACCGATCTCCAGGCGTCCCAAACGGTGCACCATGGCAATCCGGCCGATGGGGTAAGCTGCCGCAATTTCCCGGCCAATCTGCGCCATCATCTTGATCGCCATTGGTTCGTAGCACTCGTATTCCAGAAAACACGTCTGCCGTCCGTTGGTGTTATTGCGGACAACGCCCTCGAAGTCAACCACCGCGCCATCCTCGGGGCGCAGCACCCGCGCTGTGATTTCCTTCGGGTCGATCGGCTGCCGCGTGATCGCGAAGAAGTGGCCGGCTTCGTCGCAAATGGTCGAAGTGTACGGACCGGACCCGCCGCTCACAGGGGGCAGGAAGGCGATTTCGTCGCCGTCGGCGAGCGGTGTTGAGCCATGAGAAAACTCGTGATTCCGGGCAAGGACAACACTGGTCGCCATTGCCTGGAGCCGCGGGAATTGCGTGGCGTAGTGATCGAATACGGTTTCGAGACGGGCCGTGTCCGGCACGTCCAGCCGCTCCTCGGATCGGCCCACGATATCCCTCACCATCCCGAAGAAGAGCACTCGAACCTGCACCTCTTCAGTGTAGATCCTTCGACCGCACCTTCACATAGGGTCGTGAGACGGCACAAAGCGCGGGCGGCCGGCGTATTTTTACGTGATGTTACCGGACCCTGAGCTGCGCCGACATTCGAATGTCAGTGTAACTGGAATTGCACTGTTCCTCGCTTTGGGGCTTTCGGAGCGCATACTTCTGGTGGTCTATGTAGCCTGGCTTACGGCTGCGGCGCTCGCAATTCGCCGCCGGGGGAAGCCGGATCTCGGTCCGTTATAATCTCAGCAATGTCCTACAATGAGACCCGTTTTCGGGTTCGGTACGCCGAAACCGATCAGATGGGTATCGTCTATCACGCGAACTATCTAATTTGGATGGAGCTGGGACGCGTGGAATACTGCCGCGCCCGCGGCCTTCGCTATCGCGACATCGAGGAGCAGGACGGCATTCGCATGGCGGTCGTGGAGGCCAAATGCCGTTTTGTCTCGCCTGCCCGCTATGACGATGAGATCATCGTGCGGACGGAGATTGAGAAGGCCCATCAGCGCCTGGTGCGATTCGGCTACCGCATTCTTCATGCCGAGGAAAACCGCCTGCTTGCCGAGGGGACAACGACACACCTGTTTCTGGACCGGAACATGCGGCCCGCCCGGCTGCCGGAGAAGTACCTCTCGTGCTTCGGCATTGTCCGTTAATCGGCGTGCGAGCCGCTCCTCACCAGCAGAACGTTAAACTGAAGAGATGATCGTCGATCTGGTTCAGATCCGCCGGCTTGGAGAAAGCAAGCGCGGCGAGAATGAGCGTTTTCGGCGCCATCTGAAATCGCACGTCTTCGTCGAGCGGCGCTTTCGCCGCATTGCCGAGGAGGTGGAGGATCAGATCGACTGCCGGCAGTGTGCGAACTGCTGCAAGGTCGCAACGGTACGGCTGACGGAGCGCGACATCCAGCGGCTGTCGCGGTTCCTGCGGCTCAAGCCCGCTCAGTTCATAAAGGACTACGCCGAAGAGTCGCCGGAGGAGGGGCTGATCCTGCGCCGGTCGGAACAGGGGTGTATTTTCCTCGACGGCAACGAGTGCTCGATTTACGAGGATCGTCCGGACAACTGCCATGATTTTCCGCATCTGCTGCGGGGCCGTGGCTCCTTGCTATCGAGGATGTGGGAGATGACGGATCGAGCCTGTTACTGCCCGATCGTCTACAACACCCTGGAGGCGTGGAAGGCCGATGTCAACTTCTCGCCCCGGCCTCGCTGACGGTTCGGACGGAACTCGTCCTGCTCACGCGGCAGCGCCGCGAACGGATGCCGGTTCTTCCTGCACGGGCACGACCGCACTTCTCTCGACCTCTACTGCAATCGAGCGGCGGAGCAACGTGACAGAGAGGATGAGGCGGTACTCCGCCTTGACGCTTAGCAGAATCCCGCAGAGCCCGCGTAAAGGGCCGCTTTTGATTCTTACCTTCTGGCCGTCATGAAGGTAAGGCCATGGCTTCGCGTCCTGGCCGGAATTCATGACTTCGCGTATCGCGGCTATCTCCTTGTCGTCAACAGGGACGGGAGTGCGGCCGACGCCGACTACGGAAATGACGTGTGGCGTGGTCAGGATCGGCAGACGCTTTGCCGGGTCGAAGCGGCAGAAGAGGTAACTTGGGAAAAGCGGGACTTGCAGATCCCGGACGCGGTCATTCCACTGCCGCCGGCTCGTGCAGGTGGGTAACAGCACGGGATAGCCCTTTTGGTGAAGCAGA
>JADGHK010000439.1 GCA_019686145.1 Bryobacteraceae bacterium
GTGTATTCCGCAAGGCTTGCGGCCGATCCATTTACGCCGAAAGTCTACGTTGGCAGCGGACTGGCCTATTCGAGCGGCTTCCCGATGAGCCTTGAGGGTTCCTCCCCTTCCATCATTCAAGCCCGGGCGAGCATGTCGATCTTTAACCGTCCCTTGAGCTATCAGGTGGCCGCCGCGCGGGAGAATGCACGGTCGGCTGCAATCGACACGCAGGCGAAGCGGGAAGATGTGGCCCTGCGGACCGCGACGCTCTATCTTGACGCGCAGCGGGCCGCTCGCAATCTGGATCTGGCGCGGAGGCAGGTGGAGAATCTGGAACGCGTCGCCGAAACGGTCAAGGCGCGGGTGGCCGAGGGGCGGGACCTTCCGATCGAGGTCAAGCGGGTCACCGTAAATCTGGCGAGAGCCCGGCAGCGCGTCAGAGTGCTGGAAGGAGAACAGGAGTATGCCGGCCGCTCCCTGGCCGCCGTCTTGGGGCTTTCCGCAGAGGACCGCATCGCAACTGTGATGGAAGAGCAAACTCCGTTGGATATGCCGGGGAGCGAGGAGGCGCTGGTGGAGGAAGCCCTCCGAAACAGCCGGGAACTGCGGCGGCTGGAGTCGCAGATGCTGGCCAAGGGGCTCGAGCTCAAGGGCTACGAGGCCTCGCGCCTTCCTACTGTCGACCTGGTTGCTCAGTACGCGCTGCTTGGCCGGTTCAACAATTACGAGGATTTCTTTAACCGATTCCAGCGAAACAACGGACAGCTTGGCGTGTCCGTGCGGCTGCCGATCCTGCCGGGCGGGGCCGCCTCAGCGCAGCGCGGGCAGGCGGAAGTGGACCTTGCAAAGCTCAAGGCCCAGATAGCGTCCACCAGAAACCGAATTATCCTCGATGCCCGCCGAAGCTATCAGGATTTGATCGAGGCCCAGGCAGCCCGGGAGGTTGCAAAGATGGACCTCGATCTGGCGCGCGAGCAGCTTTCTGTGCTGCTTGCACTGATGGAAGAGGGACGGGCGACGACACGGCAGATCGAGGAAGCGCGCTTCCTTGAAAATGAACGCTGGATCGAGTACTACAACGCGCTGCATACGTTCGAGCAGGCGAAGTTGAACCTCCTCCGGCAGCGCGGAGACCTGCTGGCGGCGCTCCGCTAGAGGCGGATCGATCCCTATGCGCCGCCGGCCGCCGGCAGCACCCAGTCTGCGGGCGTCTGACCTTCCGGAAGCAGCGCGCCCTTTTCCAGGTACCGGACTTTTGTAGCGAAGCGCGCGGCGTGAGGATCGTGAGTCACCATGACGATCGTCTTGCCGAATTCCTTGTTCAGGCGTGACAGCAGTGTCAGCACTTCCTGGGCGGAAGCGGCGTCCAGGTTTCCGGTCGGCTCATCGGCAAGGATGAGGTCGGGATCGGTCACAATCGCTCGTGCGATGGCGACGCGCTGCTCCTGACCGCCCGAAAGCTGCCGCGGCATGTGATTCAGCCGCTCGCCGAGGCCAACGAGTTTCAGCGCAGTCTCGGCGTGCTTCAGCCGTTCCTTCTTCTTCAGGTCTGTCAGCTTGAGAGGCAGTTCGACATTCTCGAGCGCCGTCAGCACAGGAATCAGGTTGAACGACTGAAACACGAAGCCGATATGCTCGTTTCTCCACCTTGCGATGGAACGGTCGCTCAGCGATCGCAGATCCTCCCCGAGCACGCGGATTTCACCGCCCGTTGGCCGGTCCATCGCCGCAATCAGGTGCAGGAGCGTCGATTTCCCGGAGCCGGAAGGGCCCATTAGCGCGACGAACTCCCCCTTGTGGATATCAATGTCTACGTCCTTCAGCGCGACGACATGGAACTCGTCGCGAACGAATTCCTTGCTGAGATTGCGGGTCTGAATTACGATCTCGCTCATTGTTTATCCTTGCCTCGGACGAACTTTGTCACCGTCCTTCAGTTCGGAGGGGGGATTGACGATTACATCCTCACCGCCAATGAGACCCTCTTCAATGCGCATCCCCTGGGAGCTGACTCCGCCTGTTCTTACCGTCCGGCGGACGGCCCGTCCATTCAAAACAACGAACACGGCGTTGTTGCGCACAGCGCTCGAAGGGACGAAGATGACAGGGCGCGAAGGGCCGGAAGCATCCGGCTCCTTCTCGTCGCTGATGAAGGCCACGCTGGCATTCATCTCCGGCCGCAGAAGGTCGTCCGGATCGAGCACCTTCACTTTCACCTGAACGGTGGCCTTCTGACGGTTTGCTTCCGGTGAGATTTCTCCAATGACGCCGGAGTACTTACGATCCGGGTAGGCATCCGTCGTGATGATGGCGCGCTGTTTCGGTTTCAGCTTGGCAAAGTCGTTCTGGCTGATGTCGAGCTCGGCTTCGAGGTCACGCAGATCGGCCAGCGTTACGACATATCCCTTCGCGCCGCGTTCTCCGACAAAGCTCGTCGTCACGAACTCTCCCTTCTCGACGCCGCGTTCGAGAATCGTGCCCGTAACGGGAGCGCGGATCTCGGTATTGCGAAGCTGGTTTTCATAGAAGGCCACTGCGCCCTTGGCCTGCTCGATCTGGCCCCGGACGGCGGCGATCTGTTCCTCGCGCGGGCCTTTCAGGACCAGATCCAGGGTCTTTTCGAGCGCGGCCAGACGGGCCACCTGCGCGTCGTATCGGGCCTGCGCGTCGTCCAGCTGCTGGACTGCCAAGATCTTCTCCGCTACCAGCTTCCGCACGCGCTCCAGGTTGACGCGGGCATTTTCGACATCCGCCCTGGCCTCGGCGACATTCGCCTTGGCGACCTCAATTTCTTCCGGACGCGAGCCGTTTTCCAGTTCCCGCAGCCGGGCTTCCAGGTTCATCAATTGCCCGCGAGCCTGCTGAAGCTGCGCGCGGTATTCATCGTCCTCCAGGCGTACAATGACCTGCCCCTCCGTCACGCGGTCACCCTTGTCGACACCGATCCAGGCCACGCGTCCGAGCACCTTGGAGGCAACTTGAATCTTGTGAGCGGCCACGATGTAGCCGGTAGCATTCAGAATGACGGACCCGCCGGCGGGGCTGCCCGCATCGACAGCTCTTACGCGCAGGATTTCGACTTCGGTGGCTCCGTTAATGCGCGAATAGACAAAATTCCCCGCGCCCAAAAGCAGGAGAAGGCTGATGCCTGCGATAATCCAGCGCGTTGCCCAGGGCGAGGCCTCAGGGTTCCGCTTACTGCGATCAATACGTAGGCTCTTGAGTTCAGAATCCATGCGAACAGTCCCGTCAGATCTCACGTAAAGCCGTTAGTATTTCTTTCCTTGCCGCATTGGAAGCGGGGAAAAGTCCGCCGAGCGCTCCGAGGATGACGGCAAAGGTCAGCCCGATCGCTATGATTGCCGGGCTTATCCGGTAATCGAAAGCGATTTCGCTGAAAGTCACAAAGTTTCCGATGCCTGTCGTAATGCCATTTAACGGCAGGACCAGAATGACTCCGATCAGCCCTCCGAG
>JADGHK010000440.1 GCA_019686145.1 Bryobacteraceae bacterium
GGCCTGGACTATCCCGTGGCGAAAAAGGACTTAGTGAAACACGCGCGCGAGCACGGTGCAGATGAAAACCTGGTTTCGACCTTGGATCGTCTTCCTGATCAAAAGTTCGAGACACCTGCGGACGTTAGTAAGGCAATCGGACACATCAAGTAGCTGATCGGCGCTCCACACCTCGGGTGGTTGCCCTGCTGTCGCCTGTTGCGTCAGCAGGGCATTCCGTCAGCCCAAGTCGGCTATACTTAGGGTCGACAGATATGAGCGGGACGGCGAGCAACCCGAATCCCTCAGGATCCTGCCAAGCAACGCAAACTCGACCAGTAACGCGTTCCCGCAGTGAGAGCCTCGGGCGCGCTGCCGGAAGTGATACTTACCTCTACCCCGCCCGTTACCTGCCGGGGCGACGTCTCGCAACCATCAAGTCAAGAGGAGCTGATGTGGAAATGAGCGCTTTTACACGTAGCACGGCGCACAGTCTGCTGAAGGTTTGTTTCCGCCTCTCAGTCGTATTTGCAATTTCAATGGGTCTATACGCGCAAGCATTGATGGAAATTGAGGTTTCGGATCACCGTCCCCTCGCCGCAGCGCTGGAGAAGCTGCAGGCGCTGACGGGAGTGCCAATCAACTACGAAGATGTTCCCTACGAGAACGCTGCCGATCTTGAGGACGTGTCGACGCCCGAACAACGCCTTCAGCATCCAGGCTACCGTCTGCTGGTGCCGCGCAAAGGTCGCATCCAAGCAACCGTCGACGCGCGCCCGCAAGCATCCCTGAGCGAAACGGCAGGAAGCGTACACGCGCTCCTCGCAAGCTACAGAGCGGCTGGATTGCCGGGAGACTTTCAGGTAGAGCAGGCCAACGGGATGATCTACGTGACTCCCGCCAAGGTCCTCAACCGCGCAGGAACTCTGCAAGAGGTCCAGCCCCGGATGGACACAGTCGTAACCATTCCTTATGCCGAAGGAACAGCAATTGCGTGTGTCGAGGAGATTACCCGCGCCGTTTCGGCTGCGACAGGGGCAAAAATCGCGGTAGGAACGTTTCCTTTTCTGGCTGCCACAAAGCGGGTCGCCTGCGGGGCGAACCGCGAGCCAGCACGCAACGTGCTGGCGGCGCTGCTGTCAAAACTGGCCGACACCCCTGCGTCCTACGACCTGCTGTTCGAACCCTTGACTGGCTACATGCTGAATCTGCGGTTTCTTGCGAGATCTGAGGAGCATTCCGCAGCAGCCGCGCCCGCGCCAGCACCTCCGAATACTGCTTCACGCTTTTTTATAAAGCAGTGAGCACTGTTCAGGAGCGCTTCTTACTTCTTCTCAAAGCGGAGGGCCGCCGAGTTCACACAATAGCGCATCATTTCGCGGCGACACGCAACCAGAGTTGGACGTTGAGAGGCTACCTGCTCTGGCCCACCCAAGTGGAGAATTACTATCCTGATTTGGGTCAAATCAGGTACGGAGTGCTGTCATAGTGATTCGAATGGCTGCTGCCACAATAGCACTCGTATCGTTGGCGATAGTGGCCTCGCCCTCGGCCGAGGTGCATTGCCGGGCCTGGGCTGTTATCTCCGACGCTCTTCAAAACGGTGAGCCCGAAGACCGGGCCTTCGCTGCCCAAATGCTTGGGCGCGTTGACGCCCCCGAAACCGTAGGACTGCTGTGCGAAGCTCTTCGGAGCCCTTCCCCCACAATTCGTGCGGCGGCCGCCAACGCATTTCGCACCACCCGACAGCCCGTTCCATCGGAGGTACTGGCGGCTTCCCTTATGAGCGAAACCGACCCCTGGGTCCGAATCCTGCTGGTCGAAGCGATTGCGCGTTCCACAGGCCCGCGGCGCGGGCAGATGATCCGGCCCGCGTTCCGCGATCCGGACGAGCGCGTTCACCAGGTCGCCTACTCGCAGATATGCTGCTGCCAAAGGAGGAGGCGCGGCAAATCCTCGAGGACGAGTTGACCGGCGGGTTGCCAGAAGAACGTCTCAGGACCGCGGAGTTCCTTGCCGCGATCAACGCGCCCAATACTGCGCCCAACGAGCGCCACATACTTCCATCCCTGATCCGAGGGCATCGCCGCCTGCACACGCGACCGCCGACATGTTGCGCGACGAGAATGCGCAGAGGCGAACTGCCGCGCTCAAGGCGATGGTGCGCACCCGGGACTCCAGGCTGCTCGGCGATGCCGAGAGGGTGTTCCTGGCTCCCGGAGAATACCCCGAGGTGATTGCTGCTGCGGCATCAGCAATTGCGGAAACGGCTGGCAGCAAGGCTCTGCGGCTGTTTGAGGCCGCTCTTGATTCGAATCGAGCGCCTGTGCGCATTGCAGCTGCGGTCGAGCTGCTGCGGGCTGTCCGCTTCGCGTCGAACCAGTAAGGACATTGGGAGCAGCCGCGCCAGCGCCTCCGGACGCCACCCCGCGTTTTTTATAAAGCAATGAGCGCTGTTCAGAACCGCTGCTTACTTCTTCTCAAAGCGGAGGGCCGCCGAGTTCACACAGTAGCGCATCCCCGTGGGCTGTGGCCCGTCAGGAAAAACATGCCCAATATGAGACTCGCACCGCTTGCATAGGATCTCGGTGCGGACCATGCCATGAGAAAGGTCCGTTTCCGTTTCGAGGCTATCCTCCGATGCTGGCGCCGTGAAGCTGGGCCATCCGGAACCGGAATCGTACTTCGTGGTTGAAGCAAAGAGGATGTTGCCGCAAGCGGCGCAACGATAGATCCCCTCCTCGTAATGCTTGTTGTACTTGCCAGTAAAGGGCGGCTCCGTACCTTTTTCCCGCATGATCCGGTAGGTTTCCGGATCCAGCTCGGATCGCCACTGTTCTTCGCTCTTGCGGATCTTCTCCATAAGGCCTCTCAGTTCGTGGTGGTATGAATACCGCGGAGGCTCCGGCTGTTCCAGGTTTGTGACAGCCGGATGGTCCGCAAACGGCTACAATGTAATGGTACATCTGAATATCCTCCTGCCTTCCGGAGCAATATGAGTACAGCAATTAGGCGGCTGACACTGACTCTGTGGCTGCCGCTTCTCCTTTGCGGGCAAAGCCTCCGCGAGAATCTCAAAGAATTCGAGAAAAACATTACCGAGTTCACGCTGAGGAATGGGATGCACTTCATCGTGCTCGAACGGCATCAGGCGCCGGTCGTCTCCTTTCATATGTACGTAAACGCGGGCGCTGCCAACGACCCCGCGGGGAGAACGGGGATCGCGCATATGTTCGAGCACATGATTGGCAAGGGCACAACGACAGTCGGCACCAAAAACTGGCCCGAGGAGAAGAAGGCGTTGGACCGGATTAACGCCATCTATGGGCAGCTCGAGGAGGAACGAAACAAGGAGTACCGCGCGAATCCGGAAGTACTCAAGAAACTGCAAGACGAGCTTACAGCGGCGATTGCAAAAGCAAATCAGTTTGTTGTGCCGAATGAGTACGTTCGTGTCATCGAGGAGAACGGCGCGA
>JADGHK010000441.1 GCA_019686145.1 Bryobacteraceae bacterium
GGTCGTTCCAATCTGGACGACGACTTCGCAGACGTAACACTCGCCGTCGAAACCATTGAGCACCTGGAAAATCCAAGGGCATTTCTCAGGGAGCTGACCAGGGTAACCAAGCCAGGAGGGTGTGTCATCGTCACCACCCCCAATCAACTTAGCCTGCTCAGTTTGCTCTCGCTGGTGGTAAAAGGGCATTATGCCGCGTTCTTAGACCCCTGCTACCCCGCACACATAACGGCCCTTTTGGAGACTGACCTCCGAAGAATAGCCACCGAATGCGGCCTACAGGTTCTGGGGTTCCGCTTTTCACACAATGGCAGAATCCCGGGATCAGGTCTGTCGTGGCCGCCGTTGCTTTCTAAGCTCTCCCCCCGGCGGTTTTCGGACAATCTCCTTCTTTTAGCTCAAAAGCCGTAACTGCCTTTTGAACGGGACGAGCGGAATCCACCTATTTGATCATCCCGCTCTCAGTTCGCAGGGCTTTCGGGTTTACGCTGCTGGCGTTCTTCCACCAGCTTTTTGAGCAAAGCAATCGTTTGCTTCTTAGCCTCAAATTCGGCTGCTTCGAGGGGTGTTCGTCCGAAGCGGTCCTTCACCGTAAGATCAGCGCCGTGGTCTACGAGGAACTGGATAATGTCATCGGCGCCCAACCGCGTCGCTGTATGAAGCGCCGATCCTCCTCCAGCGCGCGTTTCGTTCACGTCGCCGCCAACCTCGATCATAAATTTCACAGCTTCCAGCTTCCGGCTCGCCGTGGCGAGCAGCACACCTCCCACTCCTTCCGGATTTTTCGCCTTCGGATTAGCTCCGAGCTTCACGAGCTCCCGCATCATCTCCACGTTGCCCGTTTCCGCAGCGACCAGGAACGGAGTCAATTGACCCGGACGGAGGAAGCTCTGCCGCCCGGTTGTCGGATTAGTTCGCGCTTCCAAATCCGCACCGCGTCTGACGAGCTCGCGCGCCAGCGCAATCTTCCCCTGACGTGCTGCTTCATGCAGAGGAGTCGAGCCATCGGATTCCCGGAGATTGACATCCGCGCCGAGCTCGAGCATCATCAACGCGACATCTTCATGTCCTCTTGCCAGAGCTACCGAAAACGCTCCAGCGCCGCTCGGAGACTTATAGTGCGGATCCGCCTTGGCAGCGAGAAGGGCTTTGACGGCATCGACCGAGCCTTTCTGCGCCGCAAACAGCATGGCGTTGTAGCCATTCTTCGACACTGCGTGAACGTCGGCGCCGCGTTCGATCAGCAGAGACACGATCGCGGCATGTCCCTCAGCCGCTGCCCACATGAGCGGCGTCTGCCCCATCCTTGACTCTCTGACGTTGACGTCGGCTCCTCTGTCAATCAGCAACTTTACAAGCTCGACGTTCCCGGAATTCACCGCGGCCATGAGCGGCGTATCTCCGCTCCAGCGCTTCACATGAATGTCTGCCTTAGCGTCCAGCAGCATTCGCGCAATGGCCAGGTTTCCATTCGCCGCGGCAAGAGTAAGAGGCGTTTCTCCGTTCTCGTCGGCGACGTTCACCTTCGCGCCAGCCTTAATCAGCACGGCAACAGTTTCCGCATCATCGCGGCTTACTGCCCACGCTAGCGGCGTGGAGCCGTCAGGGCGCACCTGATTGACATCAGCTCCTTTCGCAATCAGCTCCAGAACCTTCTTGTGATCGCGATTCTGTACGGCATCGAAGAGCGCCATGTCGCGGGCAAAGCCGATTGACACGAGGGACAGCAGCATGAATCGGGCAGAGAGATCAAAGACCGGGTGCAGTCTCATAGGGATCAATGATATATTAAGCGCCAGCCAGTTGCATTTAACGGGTCGACCATGTTTCGAGCTTACTTTCTGACAGTCCTGACAGCATCATTTCTGTTCGGGCAGAATCGCGCGCCGCACGATCCCGTCTCCAGCGGACAATCTCTCGTGAATCGCTACTGTCTTGGATGCCACAACGACAAGGTGAAGACAGCTGGATTCTCAGTGCAAAATCTGCGGACCGAGGCAGTGGCTCCGAACGCGGACGCCTGGGAGAAGGTTCTGCGAAAGGTGCGCACCGGAGAAATGCCTCCGCCGAAACTACCCCGCCCGACTCCCGAAGCAGCACGATCCTTCACCCGCTGGTTAGCGGATGAGCTGGACCGAGGAGCGGCGGCGAATCCGAATCCGGGCCGGCCAACCATCCAACGATTGAATCGCGCTGAATACTCCAACGCCATACGCGATTTACTGGCTCTCGAACTCGACCATGCAGCCGGCCTTCCCGCGGATGACTCCGGCTACGGTTTTGATAATATTGGCGACGTCCTCACGGTCTCGCCGCTGTTGATGGAAAAGTACATGTCAACAGCGCGCCGGGTGAGCCGTCTTGCGATTGGGACAGTTAAGGCCAAGCCGGCAATCGAGAGATACAGTGCGACACCCGCACGCACGGCGGACACCGGGAAGCTGCCGCTCAATGCTCGCACTGGCATGAGCCTGACCCACTTCTTCCCCGTTGACGCTGAATATTCAATTCTGGTCCGGCTACGGGGAACGCCTCCGCGGAATGCACCGGCGCCAAAGCTGGATGTCCGCGTTGATGACCAACGCGTGAAGTTATTCGACGCGGTAATTAATCCGGCGGAAGAGGCGCAGCACACGCGTAATTTCGAGATTCGGCTTCCGATCAAGGCGGGAATGCATAGCATTAGCGCCGCCCTTCTAAATGAGTACATAAAGCTGGAGAATCCTCCCGTCCTCCGGCTGACCGCGGGAACTCAGCCTCCGCCCCCTCTCTCCGTGGACTACGTTCAAATTGGCGGCCCGTTCAACCCGGAGGGACCGGGTGAAACCGAGAGCCGGAAGCGAATTTTCGTGTGCCGTCCGGAACCTGGCAAGGCCGAGGAGCCGTGCGCGGAGAAGATCCTGTCCACAATCGCGCGCCGGGCGTACCGCCGCCCCGTGACAGAAACTGATATGGCTCCATTGATGAGGCTGTTCGCGGAAGGCCGTAAGGATAGCGGCAGCTTTGAGGGCGGCATCGAGACGGCGCTGCGCGCGATCCTTGTTTCTCCTAACTTTCTCTTCCGCGCGAGTCAGAGCCCCAAAGGCAGCAAGCCCGGCTCGATCTATCGGATTAGCGACCTTGAACTCGCGACGCGGCTTTCTTTCTTCCTTTGGAGCAGCATCCCGGACGATGAGTTACTCAGCCTGGCCGAGCAGGGTAAGCTGAGGCCGGCGCTGGAACAGCAGGTTCGCCGGATGCTGGCAGATCCGAAGGCCAAAGCCCTGGTGGATAACTTTGCCGGGCAGTGGCTCCACCTTAGAAACGTCGCCGGCTGGACCCCCGACCCGGATAAGTTTCCCCAATTCGACTCGGCTCTCCGGTACGCCTTTCAACGGGAGACCGAGTTATTCTTCGAACACATCATTCGCGAAGACCGTTCGGTTCTCGACTTCCTGAGTGCAGATT
>JADGHK010000442.1 GCA_019686145.1 Bryobacteraceae bacterium
GGAGGAGTTTCAGCGGTGGGCGGAGGACGAATTTCCTCATCGCTCCACCGAGTGGCTCCGCTCTCCGGATCGGAGAGAAGCTCTGCGCCTGATGGCGGCTTCGCTTGCGCTCGCCGGGCTGACGGGCTGCACCGTCCAACCTCAGGAGCAGATTGTTCCGTACGTTCGCCAGCCCGAACAGCTCGTGCCGGGCAGGCCCCTCTTTTTCGCGACCGCGATGCCGATGTGCGGATATGGCTCGGGACTCCTGGTGGAGAGCCATGAAGCGCGCCCGACCAAGGTCGAGGGCAATCCAGCGCATCCGGGGAGCCTGGGCGCCACCGATGCGTTTGCGCAGGCTTCCGTGCTGACTCTGTACGACCCGGACCGTTCCCGCGCGGTGGTGTTTCATAACCGCATTACAAGCTGGCCGCGCTTCCTGACCGTGGCTGCCGGAATCCGCGAGAGGCACAGCGCTACGGGAGGCGCAGGGCTGCGTTTCCTTCTAGGCGCGACAAGCTCTCCGACCCTGGCCGAAGAGATCCGGGAGCTCCAGGCAATCTACCCCAAGGCGCAGTGGCACTTTTATGAGCCTGTGGGCGGCACTGGAGCAGGAAGCGCTGCAGTCTTCGGACGCCCGCTTCACCCAATCTTCGACCTTACTCTGGCGGACGTCATCCTGTCGCTCGACGCGGATTTCCTCGCGTGCGGACCAGGATGCCTCGTGTATGCGCGGCAATTCGCCGACCGCCGCCGCGTCACCGGCGACATCAGGAACATGAACCGGCTGTATGTGGCCGAGCCGGCGATCACTTCAACAGGAAGCGTTGCGGATCACCGCCTGCCGATCCGGGCAGTCGACGTTGAGCCCCTGGCGCGGGCTCTGGCGGCAGAAGTCGGAGCAGCCGTGGAAGAAGCGCCGGGTAAGCTCAGCGAGACCCAGCGTGCGTGGGTTAAGGCTGCCGCGGCAGATCTCCGGCGCGCGCGGGGGCACAGCGTGGTCATTGCGGGCGAAGGCCAGCCGCCCGCGGTTCATGCGCTTGCTCATGTCATGAATGAAGCCCTGGGGAACGCGGGGCGAACGGTCCGGTACACCGAGCCTGTCGTCCTGGGCACGGAAGACTACATGGGTTCTCTCGGTGCGCTGACGGCAGCGATGCGGCAGGGGCAGGTGGACACGCTCGTCATTGCCGGAACAAACCCGGTCTACACTGCGCCGGCTGATCTGGAGTTTGCCGAGGCGATGGCCCGCGTTCCGACACGAATTCATTTGGGACTGTACCGGGACGAGACAGCCGAGCTGTGCCAGTGGCACATACCGGAGGCGCACTTTCTCGAAAGCTGGGGTGACGTTCGGGCCTACGACGGCACAGTCAGCATTATTCAGCCGCTCATCGAGCCGCTTTACGACGGGCGCTCCATCTATGAATTTCTCGCTGCGTTTACAAGCGCGCCCGACCGGCGCGGCTACGACATGATCCGCGCCTACTGGCGCCGCCAGAGCGGTGCAGCGGACTTCGAAACCTTCTGGCGCACGGCCCTTCACAATGGCATCGTTCCGAATACACAGGCTTCGCCGGTCGCTGCGGCAGCCAACGCAGCGGCGATACCGCCGTCCGCTCCCCCTGCCGAAGCCCCAGCCACAAATGTCGAAATTGTGTTTCGTCCAGACCCGACCGTCTGGGACGGCCGTTTCGCAAACAATGGGTGGCTGCAGGAACTCCCTAAGCCGGTCAGCAAACTGACCTGGGACAACGCCGCTCTGATCAGCCCGGCGACGGCGAAGGCGCTTGGAGTGAAAGATGAGGACGTTGTGGAGCTTTCCTACCGCGGACGAGCCGTTCGCGCTCCGGTGCTCGTCATGCCCGGGCACGCAGACAACAGCGTGACAGTGCACCTGGGCTATGGGCGAAAGGGCGGAGGCAGCGTGGCGCTGGGCAGAGGCTTCGATGCGTATCGGTTGAGAACGTTCGATCGCCCGTGGTTCGGCGAGGGTGTCGAAATCCGGAAGCTCGGAGAGAAATACTCGCTCGCGAGGACGCAAGGGCATTACGAAATGGGCCGCCGCGATCTGGTTCGCAGCGCGACGTTGCCGGAAGTTCTCAAGAACTCCGGTGCCGGGCACGAGGGACATCACCCGGCGCTATCCCTCTATCCGGGCTATGCCTACCTCGGCTACGCCTGGGGCATGGTGATTGATCAAGGCATCTGCACGGGTTGCAGCGCGTGCGTTGTCGCATGCCAGGCGGAAAACAACATTCCGGTTGTCGGCAAGGGACAGGTGCTGCGGAGCAGGGAAATGCACTGGCTCCGAATCGACGTTTACTATCGAGGTGCGCCAGAGAAGCCTGACGTATATCACCAGCCCATGCTGTGCCAGCATTGCGAAATGGCTCCTTGCGAGCCCGTCTGTCCGGTCGCCGCGACGGTTCACAGCGCCGACGGGCTGAATCAGATGGTGTACAACCGGTGCGTCGGCACGCGGTACTGTTCGAATAACTGTCCGTACAAAGTTCGCCGGTTCAACTTCTTTCTCTACGCGGATTGGTACACGCCCAGCTTGTATGCGATGCGAAACCCGAATGTAACGGTCCGCAGCCGCGGCGTGATGGAGAAGTGCACTTTCTGCATCCAGCGCATTGAGAGCGCAAAGATTCAGGCTGCCAAAACGAACCGCCGCGTGGAAGAAGGCGAGGTCGTGACGGCGTGCCAGGCGGCATGCCCGACGAGAGCAATCCATTTCGGCGACCTTAACAATCCCCGCAGCGCGGTCGCTCAGATGAGGGGCCACCCGCTGGGTTATCAGGTTCTGGCGGAACTCGATACACGGCCGCGGATTTCCTATTTGGAAGTCGTGCGAAATCCAAATCCGGAGATGCGTCAGGCATGAGCGTTGACGATCAGCGGACAACCCTGGCGCGGCAGTCCGAGGAGCCCATCGTGGCCCCTGGCCACGACCTGGAATCGGTCAACGAGCAGATCAACCGCATCGTTCTGCGGCCGGCGGGATCCGGCTGGCTGTTCGGATTCACGGTTGCTTTTCTCCTCCTGATCGGGCTCATGTTCGCCGTGCTGGCGCTCATGACGCGCGGCACCGGGATTTGGGGCATCAATATCCCGGTAGCGTGGGGCTTCGCCATCATCAACTTCGTCTGGTGGATCGGTATAGGCCACGCAGGCACCTTGATATCGGCCATTCTGCTGCTGCTCAAGCAGCAGTGGCGAACTTCCATTAACCGGTTCGCCGAGGCGATGACGCTGTTTGCCGTTGCTTGCGCGGCGCTGTTTCCAATCCTTCACTTAGGGCGGCCGTGGGTGTTCTACTGGCTGCTGCCTTACCCCAACTCGATGCAGCTATGGCCGCAGCCTCGGAGCCCGCTGATCTGGGACGTCTTTGCGGTTACGACATACGGGACCGTGTCGTTTCTGTTCTGGTATGTCGGTTTGATTCCCGATCTCGCCACCCT
>JADGHK010000443.1 GCA_019686145.1 Bryobacteraceae bacterium
GCGTGCCAAAGGCAATAGTCGTCGAAGCCGCTATCCTTGGGCAGCATTCCCTTGCCGCGCCATTCGGGCTGGTAGCCGGGCGGGTTGTAGCTGTATAGCTGCCACTTGCCGGCGATGCAGGTCTTATAGCCCGCAGCCTGCATCAGATGGCCGAAGGTTTTTTCCTTCGGATTCAGAATGCCGAAGGCTTCGTAGTTCCGGCAGTTGTACTGTCCGGTCATGATCTGGAGACGCGTCGGCGCACAAAGCGGCTGGGCGTAGGCGTTGGTAAAGCGAATTCCCGAGGCAGCCAGGGCGTCGAGATGGGGTGTCCGGTAGGACGTGCTGCCGTAACAGCTCAGGCATTCGTAGCCCAGGTCGTCCGCCATGATAAGCACGATATTCGGCCGCCTTGAAGCACGCGGACCCGCCAGCAGGGGCGCTGCTGCCGCGCCGCAGGATAACGTGCTGAGGAAGCGTCGACGATTCATGCGATCTTTCCGTGTTTCCCTACTTTATCCCAATCCCAGGGGATCACTGTATTAGAAATTGCACTAGAATGACGTCATGCGGTTTCTGCCCCTCTTCCTTCTTCTTCTTTTTGCGCGCGGAGCTGCTCCGCAGGATTTCGACGTACTCATCCTCAACGGCAAAATGGTGGACGGAACGGGCAACCCATGGAGGGCCGCCGACGTTGGCATCCGCGGCGGCCGTATCGTTGAGGTGGGGGAACTGAAGGGCCGCCAGGCAAAAAGGACGATCGATGCCAGGAATCTCGTCGTAGCTCCCGGCTTCATCGATATCCATAACCATTCCGACGACACCATCCTGGTCGACGGGAATGCCGAGAGCATGGTGCGGCAAGGCGTCACCTCCATGATTTTCGGCGAGGGGGGCTCGGCCGCGCCGCTGGGCGGCAAGCAGGACAGCAAGGCGTCAACGGCGGATTGGACCGATTTTAGGGGCTACTTTGCGCGTCTGCTGAAACAAGGCATATCGACGAACGTGGGCTCCTACGTGGGCTCGAGCCAGATCTGGACTTACGTTCGGGGGCCGAAGGCAGGCCCGGCAACCGCGGCAGAAATCGCCGAAATGCAGAATCTCGTCCGAAAGGCCATGGAGGACGGCGCTCTGGGGGTCGCAAGCTCCCTCAGCGGCCCGCCCGGCTCGTGGATCGACACCGAAGCGCTCATCGCCATGTGCAAGGTTGCGGCGGAATATGGAGGCATCTATTCCACGCACATGCGGACCGAAGGTCAAGGGGTGTTTGAGGCCGTGGCAGAGGCGCTCGAGATCGGACGCAAGGCCAGGATTCCGGTGGATATCATCCACTTGAAAATCGCCGACCACAAATTGTGGGGGCGCATGCCGGAGCTGGTTGCAACGATCCGCCAGGCGCGGGCCAACGGCCAGCAGGTGGAAGCCAACGTCTATCCCTACCGCGCCGGTCAGAACAATCTGGCCACGATCCTGCCTCCCTGGGCGCATGAAGGCGGCAAGGCCGCAATGCTCGCGCGTCTGAAGGATCCCGCGCAGCGGGCAAAGATCAAAGAGCAGATCCAGCACGGAATCCCGGGATCGAATTGGTACAACCACTACACGGCGACCGGTTCGTGGGAGGGGATGCTGCTGGTATCTCTGTCAAACCCCGAGTACAAGCGCTTCGAAGGCAAACGCATGAGCGAAGTCATTGCAGCGCTCGGCGGCGATCCCTTTGACGTGCTTTTCCGGCTGCTCGAGGCCAACGGCGGATCGATTCCGACGATCTACTTTCATCACAGCGAAGAGGACATGAGATACGCGCTCCAGCAGCCGTTTGTATCAATCGGATCCGACGGGAGCGCTGTAAAGACCGAAGGCGTGCTGGCGCAGGGCAATCCGCACCCCAGGTACTACGGCACGTTCCCGCGCGTGCTCGGACGCTATGTCCGGGAGGAGAAAGTGCTCACACTCGAAGAAGCGGTCCGCAAGATGACGTCGGCGAACGCTGCGAAGATCGGACTCTACGACCGCGGCCTGATCCGGCCAGGATTCTGGGCCGATATCACGATCTTCAACCCCGACACGGTAATCGACAACTCCACCTGGGATAAGCCGCATCAATACGCTTCCGGAATCGAGTATGTGCTGGTAAACGGGGAAACGGTTCTTGAGCGCGGGAAGCATACGAACGCCAGGCCGGGACGGATTCTTTATGGTCCTGGATACGCCGTAAAGAGAGCGTCCTCCGCCACGACGGCCACCGCCGCAACGGCAGCGGCTGCCCCGGCTGCGAGTACCAGCGATCGCAGCGTTGCGGAGTGGGTCATTCACAGCGGCGGCAGAGTTCGCCTGGTCGGTCAGAATTCGTATATCCATGCCCTCGCCGATCTTCCCGCTGGCGACTTCCGGCTCGCGGCTGTCGATTTGATCGGGACCGACATCAAGCCGAGCGAACTGCACCGGTTGAGCAACCTGCAGGAATTGACTGAGCTGTTCTTGCCGGGTCCGATCTTCAATCCGGGCGCAGGCAGCCGTCTGGATGCGAACGACGAGCTGAAGGCCCTCGCAGGACTGCGGAAACTCGAGAAGCTGCACCTGAGTCTCCACTTTCTGACCACGATCAATGTCCAGGACAAAGGCCTGACGCATTTGAAAGACCTTACGAATCTTCGCGAGCTTCGGATTTCTCAGACGAAGGTGAAAGGTGAGAGTCTTGCCCCGTTCGTAAACCTGCGCAAACTCAATCTCGACTACTCCACGTTCTCGGACGAGGGAATGAGGTATCTGACCGGGATGAAGGAGCTGACTCACCTCTCTCTCCGCGACACTTTAATCACCGACGCCGGACTCCAGTATCTGTCAGGGCTCACGAACCTGGAGTATCTCGACCTGTACGGCGGCAAGATCACCGACCGCGGAGTCAAGGCGCTTGCCGGTTTGAAAAAGCTGAAGAAGCTCAACCTGCTAGGCTCCTCGATCACGGACGAAGGGGCGGAGATTCTGGCAGGGCTGCCGAATCTGCAGGAATTGAACCTGTATCGCTCGCAGATCACCAATGCGGGACTGGCGAAGCTGCGGAATCTGCGCCAACTGAACACCCTGGATCTGCGCTATACGCGCGTCACCAGGGGAGGCGTGGACGAGTTCCGGGCGGCGCTTCCCAAATGCGAGGTGGAGTTCCAGGAGTCGACTCCGCAGGCAGCGGGAGCGGAGCTGCGGCGCAGCAAGCCAGCGGCGAACACCGAGCAGGCAATCGCGGAGTGGATCAGGAAGATGGGCGGCACAGCGGTCGTCCGCGAAGGCGCCGTTCGCGAGGTAGATCTTTCGCGCACGCCGATCACCGACGCGCAACTGGAACATCTGCGCGGGCTCGCATCGCTGGAGAGCTTGAAGCTCGAATCCACGGAGGTCGGCGATCCGGGAGCGGGAGCGCTCGGAAGCCTCCGGTCCCTGCGCACCCTGAATCTCAACCACACGATGATT
>JADGHK010000444.1 GCA_019686145.1 Bryobacteraceae bacterium
CTCGCGACGACGTGCAGAGCCGCATGAACGCTGTGGCCGTGCGGAACCACCTGCGCATCGAACAGCGAGGATAGAGTGCAGATCTTCACCAGCTCGCTCACTCCTCCGCACCACTCCGGGTCTGCCTGGACGACACTGATCGCGCCTGCCCGCAGAAAATCATGCGCCTCCCATCGCCCGTAGAAGTGCTCGCCTGTTGCGACGGGGATGGAGGTTGCGCGGCGGAGCTGGACGAAGCTCTCGATTTTCTCCACATGAAATGCTTCTTCGATCCAGCGAGGCCGGTATTGCTCCACCTGTTTCGCCCAGGAGATGGCATAGTCGAGGTTCCAGCTGAGAAAGGCGTCGAACATAATGTCGACGTCGTCGCCAACGGCTTCCCGGAGATTCTTTACGAGCGCGACATTCTTCGCCAGTCCCTCCACGCCATCGCCCGGCCCGTAGGCCAGAAACCATTTTTGATGGCGGTAGCCTTCCTTCTTCAGAGCAGCGGATCGGGACCGTACGGCCTCCGGCTCCACCGAGTATCCCAGGCAGCTCCCGTAAGCGTCGACGGCGGGACGCGTGGGCCCGCCGAGCAGACGGTAGACGGGTACGTTGAAGTAGCGTCCCCGCAGATCCCACAGCGCATTGTCGACCGCGCTGATAGCCATCATGAAATGGCCGCGGCGGGAGTGCCGGTTGAGGCGGTGCATCTGATCCCACAGCGTCTCGCCGGCAAGCGGATCCTTGCCTGCCAGGAACGTCTTCAGTTGCTGGTCAACGACGATCGCTGCTTCCTTGTCGATCGGGCCGTAGATGCCTTCGAGGCCTGCGTCGGTCTTGATCTTTAAGTAGAGCGAAGAGATATTTACAGTGGTTTCGACGGGCTGCCCGTCACGGTATGGTTTGGGGCGGTGCTCCTCATAGATATGCAGCGGCTGCACCTGATGCTGGCGGTTGATGCCCGTCGTCGTCTGCCTCCGCCCCTCCAGGCGCACGATTTCGAGGGATGTGATCTTCAGCTTGCCGTTCCGGCGGGCTGTGTCCTGATAGGCTTGCAGCGAAACGGGCAGAGCGGCCGCCGGAAGACCGAAGAACGATCGTCTGCGCATGCCGGGATTTTATCAGACGCGGCGGAAGACCAGAGCCCACCACTCACCCTCGCTGTGACTGCCAATTTCCTCAAAGCCCGCTGCCGTCATTGCGTTCCGGACTCGCTCGTTGTCATGCTCGAGGAAGCCCGCCACAGCCGCGCGGCCGCCGGCCTGCAGCACGCGCGCGAACTCGCCGCTGAGGAAAATGATCGTGGCGGCGCTGATGTTGGCGACCAGAAATTGCGCGGCGCTGGAACGGACGGCGTCCGCGGAACCGGTGAAAAGTCCAACGTCGACTCCATCCCGCTTTAGATTTTCCGCCGCCACTTCGACGGCTTCCGGATCTACGTCACAGGCAATGACTGCACGGGCGCCAAGGCGTGCGGCGGCAACGCTGAGAATGCCCGTGCCCGTGCCTATATCGAGAACAACGTCTCCGGGCCGGAGGTATCGCTCCACTGCGATGAGTGCCAGACGCGTGGCTTCGCCCGCGCCCGTGCCATAGGCCCGTCCAAGATGAGCATCGATCCGGATTCGCCCCTCGGGCGTGGGATCGTTGCGCCAGTCTGGAACGATGAAGAGGCGATCCCCCACCAGCATCGGCTGAAGGGAATCTTTCGCTGCCTCTACCCAATCGAACTCTTCCTGAGCGACCCAATCTCCCCCGAATTCAGCGGCAAGCGATTCGTCCGGCGTCTCGAAAAACGCCTGCAGCCGGAAGTCTCCGCCGGGTGCGTCGTGCTCGACGATTCCTGTCGCCCCGCGCTCCCACAGTTTCAAAGAGATCAGGTCCTTGCTCTCCCCGGAGCAGGGAACCATGAGTGAATAAATCAGCCCTGAACCCGCCTTGTTTTGCCTGCCCAGAATTTCTCCTTTAGTATCAGCTTCAGAATCTTCCCGGTCCCGGTCTTCGGCAGTTGCTCCTCGGAGAACTCCACAATCTTCGGGAGCTTGAACCTGGCGATCCGGTCCTTGAGGAAGTCAAGCAACTGCTCCGCCGTTAACGTCGAGCCCGGCTTCCGCACCACAATGGCGGCTGGCGCCTCGCCCCATTTTTCGTCGGGGGCCGCCACGACAGCACATTCGTAGACTTCGGGGTGAGCAAAGATCGCTTTTTCCACTTCGATCGAGGAGATATTCTCACCGCCGCTGATAATGATTTCCTTCTTCCGGTCGACGATGTGGATGTAGCCCTCATCGTCCCATACCGCCATATCCCCGGTGTGGAGCCAGCCGCCGTTCATGGCAGCCGCCGTGCCTTCCGGATCTTTGTAATAGCCTTCCATTACATGATCGCCCCGAACTACGACTTCGCCAACGGCCGCCATATCGCGCGGGACGTCACGCATCCCGGAGTCGACGACGCGGACCTCGACGCCGACCACAGGCCATCCCGCCATTGCCTGGCGCCGGTACCGGTCCGCTTCGTCCGCGTACGTGACCGTTGACTTGGGAAGCGAACAAGTGACCACAGGCGCTGTTTCCGTCAGGCCATAGCCGGCCACGCAGCGGCAGCCCAGCGCTTGCTCCACGCGTTGAACCAATTCCGGGGAGGCCGCCGCGCCGCCAATCATGACATTGCGCAGGCTGGACACGTCGAAGTCCTTTATGTTCGGAACATTGACAAGCGCGTTTGCCATCGTGGGTACGACGCTCATATCCGTGGCCCGGTGCTGCTGGATCAACTGCAAGACTCCGGCCGGATCAAAGCGCCGAACCATCACCTGTTTCACTCCGAGCAGCGTGGATGCTTGCGGATATC
Organism: Bryobacteraceae bacterium; assembly: GCA_019686145.1. GTDB lineage: Bacteria > Acidobacteriota > Terriglobia > Bryobacterales > Bryobacteraceae > JADGHK01. Next base: position 2,839 of record JADGHK010000444.1, read on the forward strand.
CCCAGCCGTTGGCATGGAAGAGCGGAATCGTGTGGAGGTTGACGGCGGTCTCGGGTTCGGTGATGAGCAGTGCGACGGAGAGTCCGTGGAGGTACACGGTCCGGTGAGTGAGAGCAACTCCTTTCGGCACGCCGGTGCTTCCGCTGGTATAGAAGAGTTCGGCGACGGAATTCTCGTCGAAGCTCATGATGTCGGCGCGCTCCGGCTTTCCATCACAGAGCAGTTCTTCGTAGGTGAGATCAGCCTCACCCTTCTCCTCAGAGAGGCTGACGTAGCGTTTCACTTCCGGGCACGCCGCCCTGAGCTTCGGAATCAGCGGCTCGAAGTCCTTTTCATAGAGCAGCATCCTGGCCCCGGAGTGCCCGAGGATTCCGATGATCTCCAGCGGCGCAAGCCGCACGTTTATGGGCATCACGATGGCCTTGGCTTGCACAACGCCGTAGTAGCCTTCCAGGAGCTTATGAGTGTTGAAACTCAGGTAAGCGACGCGATCAGCTTCTTCAATTCCATGCGATCGCAAAGCGCTTGCGAGGCAGCCGCAGCGGTCGCCGAACTCCGCATACCGGAATTCCTTGTCTCCACACACCACCCCTACCTTGTGACC
>JADGHK010000445.1 GCA_019686145.1 Bryobacteraceae bacterium
GTGTAAGATAGACATAGGGGTCCAGGAGGGGTGGGGTTAGGAACCTGCGCTAGAAAATACTATCCGTACCATGAGTTCTGATTTTTGTCTTGCAGCTTCTCGTGGCTCCTGCAATAATAAGTCGAAATTTTCGGCGATTGGGGCGCCGATCCGGGCGATTCAAGTGACCTAACTGGTCTCTTTCGTCGCGGAGCATACGCAAGTTTTCAGTAATCTCGCAGTACCTGGACAGCTCCCATGAGAGTGAATACTTGAATGGCAACTGTGACTCATTCCCGAGTGCGCGTTCAGAGGTGGATTGCCGGCTGGGACCGCATGTTGAAAGGGTTGGAACGTGCAATCCGCGCGCTGTTTGCCGAATGCCTTCCGGATTTGCGCTACGCAATTCGGTCCTTTCGTGGGAGTATTCCGTTTACAGTCACGGTTATCCTCACGCTTGCTTTGGGGATATCCTCTTCCGCTGTTATTTTGAGCGTAGTAAATGCGGTACTGCTCCGGCCGCTTCCCTTCAAGAATGCGGATCGTTTGGTGCTCGTTTACGAACGGGATTTGAGGAAAGGAATCGATCGGGATCGCGTCTCTCCCGCTAACTATAGCGACTGGAGAGAGCAGAATGACGTCTTTGAACAGCTGGCTTACTCTCCGTTATGGCCCGGTAGCCGCTCGTATAACGTCCGGGGACCCGATGGGAATCAACGGCTCCGTGGTGCGGTGGTTTCATCGACTCTGTTCGAGATTCTCGGAGTCCAGCCAATTCTGGGCCGGAATTTCTTGCCGGAAGAAGACCGTGACGAATCAAGACTGTCCGTAATTTTGAGCTATTCGCTCTGGCAAGAGAGGTTCGGCGGAGACCGTAATGTGCTCGGGCAGTTCTTGACGTTCGATAATCTTGGGATCGTGCATGCCCGAATCGTTGGCGTTATGCCTCCGGGATTCGATTTTCCCCAAAAGTCGCAGTTATGGATCAACGCCAGCGTTTATGCGATTCCGCCGCCAAATTCCGCTGATCGCTGCTGCTCCTGGTTTGAGGTAATCGGGTTATTGAAGCCAGGCGTGAAACCGCAGGAGGCAAGCAGGAAAATGACCATGCTCGCCTCGCGCCTTGCCAATCAGTATCCCGGGAAGGTGAAGCCGGAAGTATTAGTCGTACCCCTCAAGGACGAGCTTGTAGGGAAGGTCCGCCTCCCGCTGCTGGTTTTGCTGGGCGCTGTCGGCTGCCTGCTATTGATCGGGTGTGCAAACTGCGCGAGCCTCCTATTGTCAAGGGCGGCGGCGCGGCAGAAGGAGGTGGCCATTCGAGCCGCTCTTGGGGCAAGCCGAGGCCGCCTCGTCAGGCAGATGCTGACTGAGAGCGTGCTGCTTGGATTGGCCGGCGGCTTGCTCGGTAGCCTGTTCGCCTATTGGGGGCTGCGTTACGTAATTCGAGTTACAGCCGATGTTGTCCCGCGGTTGAATGAAGTTCAAATCGATTCTTTTGTCTTGATGGCGCTCGTTGGGCTGTCCCTCGGATCGGGCCTGCTGTTCGGGCTGGTTCCGGCGCTTCAGGCATCAAAGACGGATTTGAACAATACGTTGCGGGAGGGTGGGCGGTCAGCCGATGCAGGGGGAGCCGGCCGGAACCGGGCAAATCGTGCACTGGTGGTCGCTGAAGTCGCGATGGCGCTTGTGCTGCTGCTTGGCGCCGGACTGCTGTTGCAGAGCTTTCTGCGGTTGACTGCAGTCAATCCTGGATTTGCCGCGGATGAGACGCTGGTCGCGACGTTCGATATGTCGAGCAGCGTGTTCGAGGGGCAAAGCCGGCAGCTCTTCTTCCAGTCGCTGATGCAGCGGCTTTCTGAGTTGCCGGGCGTGAAGGCAGTTGGAGGCATCAGCGCTGCACCGCTTTCAGAGCAGATCGGACGTGGAGAGACGTTCCTGATTCAGGGACGCGCGTACACATCGCAATCGGATCTGCCCATTGCTGCGACGTTTTCGACGACACCGGACTATTTCCGTGCGATGGGCGTCAGCCTTCGCCGGGGACGGCACTTCACAGATTCCGACAACCGCGAGTCACTGGCTGTTGCGATGATCAACGAGGCAGCTGCCAAACGCTACTGGCGAGGGCAGGATCCGGTTGGGGCACGCATCCTCGTAGGCAATCTCGAGCAGTGCGAGCGGAACCGGAAGACCGGCGAGCCGGAGTGGCGCGAAGTGGTCGGCGTGGTTGCTGATGTGCGGGGAGGCGGGCTCGACTCGGAGCCGCGGCCGGAGATGTATATCCCCTACTGGCAGTGGCCGTGGCGGGGCGCCGACCTGGTGCTCCGAGCGTCAGGAGATCCATCCCAGTTTGCGGAAGGGATTCGCCGCGAGGCGGCCTCACTCAACAAGCAAGCGATCCTGATGCGGACACGCACGATGAAAGAGATCGTTGCGGACTCGGTGGCGCGGCCTCGATTCCAAGCGGCGCTGGTGACGGGGTTCTCGCTAGCCGCTCTGCTGCTGGCTGCTTTGGGAATTTTCGGAATCATGTCCTATACCGTCGCGCAGCGGCGGCAAGAGATCGGGATTCGCATGGCGCTGGGCGCCAGCCGAGGAACCATATTGAAGATGGTGCTGGGCAAGGCGATCAGGCTGACCGGCGTTGGAGTCGCGCTTGGCCTGACAGCCGCCTTGGCCCTTGCCCGTATTGTCAGCAGCCTTCTGTTCGGTGTCTCACCATATGATCCCCTGACGCTGATTGGCGTATCGCTTCTACTGATTGTGGTCGCTCTGATCGCGAGCCTGATTCCTGCGCTGCGCGCGGTTCAGGTTGATCCGATGACTGCTCTTCGGCACGACTGACTACGCTGACGCCGCGCGTTTGCCACTGGATTGTAAGATGCTCATGGCCGACGCGATCATCGAACCGACGTCGCTGAGATTTGACGGCACGATCAGAGTGTTGCCCGCCTTTGCCAGATTTCCGAACTGTTCGATGTATTGCTCGGCGATGCGAAGCTGAAGGGCTTCATAGCCGCCCGGCGTATTGATCGCCGCAGCGATGCGGCGAATCCCCTCGGCTGTGGCGTCGGCGACGGTCAGGATCGCTTGCGCCTCGCCTTCCGCTTCATTGATCTGCTGCTGCTTGCGTGCCTCGGAAGTCTTAATAGTCTTTTGTTTCTCACCCTCCGCCGTGTTGATCGCGGCGTCTCGCGTGCCTTCCGAGGTCAGGATCATTGCGCGCTTCTCGCGCTCGGCGCGCATCTGCTTCTCCATCGCAGAGAGGATGTCCTGCGGGGGAGTGATGTTCTTGATCTCGTAGCGCAGGACCTTCACGCCCCACGGCTCTGTTGCCTTATCCAGCTCGCTTACAACGGCGGTATTAATGTTGGTTCGTTCCTCGAACGTCTTGTCGAGGTCGATCTTCCCGATTTCGCTACGGAGTGTTGTCTGCGCGAGTTGGATGATGGCGAAGCG
>JADGHK010000446.1 GCA_019686145.1 Bryobacteraceae bacterium
CTATGACGCATCGCAGGATCACTACAGGCGCATGGATTGCGGCAGCGGCGGCAATCCCGTTGCTGGCAGGGATGTTTGCCGCAAGCAAGAGGATCCTGGACCGTCTCAATGCTCTCGAACAGCAGATGGCGGCCCTTGGCGTTCGCATGGAGGAGACGGCTCGCGATTCGCGAGCGGCGGCGGAACAGGCTTCACAGGCATTGGCCCGAGCTGATGAAGCAGCACAGGGCCGTGTCAGAGCCGAAGAAGCCAAAACGGAGGCAGAGGCACGCGCGCAGAAAGCGCAGGAACTGGCGCAGTCCGCGCAGGCTGAGACAGAGAGACTCCGCCGCGAGCGGCAGGAGGAACTGAACCGCATGCAGGAAGCGCTGAACCGTCTCGTCGAGACTCGAAAGACAGCCCTGGGATTAGTAATGAGCCTCCCGGAGAGAGCCCTTCGTTTCGAATTCGACAGCGCCCGCCTCGGACCGGAAAGCCGTGAACTCCTCAGCCGGATCGCGGGTGTGCTGTTGGCCTCAGACGGTTACGGCCTGACGGTTCACGGTCACACCGATGACGTCGGCACCGACGAGTACAACCAGCAGCTATCGGAGCGCCGGGCCGATGCCGTCAGGCAGTATCTCATCCAGGCAGGCATTGATCCTCAAATCATCTCCATCAGAGGTCACGGGAAATCGAGCCCGATTGCAAAAGGGAGAACAGAAGCAGACCGCGCGAAGAACCGCCGCGTGGAGATCGCGCTCACAGACACGAAAATCGAATACGCGCCGACTGTGCCCAAGCGTTAGCCGGATGGCTCAGGCGCCGCAGCCTTCACAGGGGCGCGGCGCCACCAACGCCTTGAGCTGAGGGATATCGAACCACTCGAGCAAACCGAAGCAGAACAGCTCCGGCGCGTCGTTCACCCCAAGATTCCTTCTGAGGATTTCTTTCAGCGACGACATTGACCGGGTCAGCTTCACTTCGCGAATCGCCTCCGTCTCTACTGCTGCGGCTGCGAGTGCGATCAGGCTTGTCCTGGGACCGAAGCTTGCAACGGTGACCGGTCCATACTTTGCACTGAGCCAGCGGGAAGCGGCGGCCACCTGCGAGGCCTGAATCCCAAGAGGCCGCTCGCCAAGGGCCGAGACGAGAAGGGCGAACAGATAATCCCGGCTCTCAATGCGCGCCTCTCCGAAATAGAAGGGATCCATCGCCACCACACGTCGCTTCTGCTCCAGAAGTCGCTGAACCTCTCCCGCGAGCGTTGCTTTGCCAAGGTCGGCGAGTACGAGCGTCGTTCCTTCGGCTCCTTCCGGAGCGAACTCTACCGCAGGGACCGTCCAGATGCGGCTCATGGAAAGCCTGGTCGCAGTAATGCGGAGATTGTCCTTCTGCTCGGTGCGCACTTGCTGGGCCGTCACCTGATACTCAGGCCAGCGAAGAAGATCGCGAAGCTTTTTTCGTAGCTCGGGCGGGGCCGAGCTGTCCTTCTTCGGGAGGTTCTCGCTCAATTTGAGCGCGAGCGAATTGAAACTGGCGTTGTTTTCGGGAAGCGGCACACGAAAATCTGCAGGCTTCCGCAAATCGCCGGTCGCTGGCGGTTCCTCGGCCGAGAAGTCCTTCGCGCCGGGGAAGAAGAACTCCCCGAGGAAACGATACAGAGCCTGGCGGTTGTCGAGTCCGTAGTTGTGGCCGGGATCGAAGTTGGCGTGATAGCGCAGATGATCGGCCTTGCCGAAGAGGTTGAAGACAGGCCGGGCCGCAACCAGCAGCGGTGACACCGCGTAGTCCGCACGGAAGCAGCAGTTATCGCGGGCGTTGTTGATAAGGAGAGACGGCCGCGGAGCGAGCATGGCCGTCAGATGCGTGTAGTCCGCGTACACGCCGAGATCAACGGGCGTCTGCTCGGAGTCTCCGAGGTCCATGTCGGGAAACTGGGTCCGGGTCACGAAGCTCGAATAGCCCGCGACGGGAACCGCCAGCTTGATTCGAGGATCCAGGGCGCTCAACAGGATGGTTTGCCATCCCCCTCCTGACAGCCCGGTGGCAGCGACCCGGTTCGGGTCCGCGTTGGGATGTTTTAGCGCGATATCAACCAGCCTCGTCTGCGCCAGGATAAAGGGAGCCAGGCCGCTCGTCCCAGTGAGATCAAGCTGGTTCAGACGGTAGTGAGCGTAGCCGTCGGCCGACATCTGCCCCTTGAAGAACCATTCGTAGTTGAGCGCCAGCATCCCCTTCCTGGCGAGCGTGATGCAGCGCTCCTGAATGTAGCTGTTGGCAATGCCGTCGCCCTCGTGACCATTCAGGTTGATTACCACCGGAACGCGCCCACTGAGACGGGCAGGCTCGTAGAGCAGACCCGGGAGCCACAGGCCGGGAACGACTTCGTAGCGAAACTTCCGAATGCGGTAGCCGTTCCCTTCGATCACGTCAAACCACTCTTCGCGTGTCGGCGCCTGGCGCCAGCGGGCAGCCTCGCCGCGAAAGACGACGTTCTTGAGAATCTGTTCGCGGAGTTGAGCGGTCTCCTTCTCCCATGCCGCGCTCGTCGGCGGGACCAGCACGGGCTTGACGCGCGAGGCAAGGTGGATCTGCGCCTCCGTCATGGTCTGCCGGGAGTAGAGCATCGGCCGCGTGAGATGTACTTCCAGCCACGAAAGCTCTCCAGCGGGAGCGGCAAACAGAAAGACAGCGGTAATCGGAACGAGGCCGAGGATGGATCGCATTGTCATTTCAGGCTCCGGGATTCCATCATAGCCTGTGCGCCGAAACGCCGGAGCTGGCCACAGCTCATGCGCTCGGTTTTCTGGCAACAATCGCTGCGTGAGCCGGGGGCAGCGTCATTCTCCCATAAGCTCGCCGGACGTGCGTCTCAAATCCGATCTTGGCCAGCTCACTCTCAAGCTCAGAGGCGTCGTATAGCTTCAACACGTGGGTCTCGTCGCTCCGCCGGAAGAACTTCCCGACGCGCCGAAAAGCCGTGATTTCGCGCACGAGGATCCGGCGGCGCTTTCCGTGCCGCCTTTCGACCAGGACAGCCCAGTCTTCTCCCTCGTGAAAGCTCTTCTGCGGCATTTCATGCCAGTGTTCCGGCGGCTCAGCGAAATCGAAAACGAAGACTCCGCCGGGCCGGAGCCCGCGGAAAATCCTTCGAAAAAGCCGCGACAGCTCCGGCTTGCTGTTGCGCGGGTCGAACGTGTAATTGACGATCTCGCCAATCGACGTCACGGCATCGCACTCCCTGACAGGAAAATCGAAGATCGACCCGGTAAGAAAGGTTGCCTTCGGCGCCCGGCGCCTGGCCCGGCGGATCATGGCCGGCGAGATATCAATGCCCAGGACAGAGTAACCTGCTTCGATCAGTTTCTGGGCCCAGATGCCGGTCCCGCAGCCCAGATCCACGACAAGGCCGCGCCGGATCCCGTTCGTGCGGAGAATCCGGAGGAGCGGAGGGGC
>JADGHK010000447.1 GCA_019686145.1 Bryobacteraceae bacterium
GTGACCAGACCACCGACGGGTATGAGCGTATCACCTACCATCCCGCTGATTGGCGCAACAATCGTTCCATATTCGAGGTTGAGCCTGGCAGTCTGGACCGCCGCTCGCTGTGTCTGTACTCGTCCTTGCGCGCTCTGTATCTGCGTTTCCGTATTCAGGCGCGCTTGAGCAACCGCGGCCTCGTTGGCTTTCACATTCGATTCCGCGGACCGCAGCGCCGCAACGGCGGCGTCGAGGTCCTGCCGGGCTGCGGCGTCCTGCTCGACGAGCGGCTTCAAACGCTCGTAATCTTGCCTGGCTCTCACCAGGGCCGCCTGCGCTGCTGCAAGGTTTGCTTCCGCTTGAAGAAGCGAAGTCTGCCTCTCCGCGTTGATCAGATCCGCCTCGGCCTGCCTCAAGTTGCCCTCAGCCTGTTCGAGCTGCGCGCGGTAGGGTCTAAGATCCAGAACGTAAAGGGGCTGGCCGGCCTTTACATGCTGGCCGGGACGGAACAGCCATTGTTCGATGTAGCCATCGACTCGACCTCGTACTTCTACCCGGTTGCGGGCATAGGTCTGAGCGGGATATTCAGTGTAGATGCTTGCCTCGCCAAGCCTCGCTTCGATCACTTCGACTGTAGGCGGAGGCGGCTGTTTCGGTTGCTGCGCGCTGGAGGCGCACCCGGATAATGCCAAGCTGAATCCCAGCACTGTAACGAATATTACAGAGTGCTGCAGGTCAGGATGCGTTACTGAGCTTGAAATACTGCGCGGAGAAAATGACATGACTGATCGGTCACCAAAGTTCCAGTGTAGCTGTTTGTTCGGTTTCAAACAACTCACGACATTCCCTGTAACGGGTGCGAGTACAGCAAACCGGACACGAAAAAACATGAAAAATGTTGGAATATCAGTGACTTGACCTCGACAAAGAGTAGGCTTATTCTCGTATAGTGACCGTCCGGTCAGCGAATGGGATGGCTTCTGTTAATTATGAATAACCGGCGGAAAGAGGGAGCCGAGATGCGGCGCTCTGCCTTGTTGCAGGCAGCGCGGTGCGTCTTCGCTCAACGGGGGTTCGCGGAAACGAACGTCGAGGACATCGCGGCCAAAGCTGGCGTCGCCAAGGGAACCGTCTATCTCTACTTTAACTCGAAAGAGCACATCTACCTTGCCGCCTTTCTCGAGGATGCCAGGCGTCTCAATCGTTTGACACGCGAGCGAATGGACGCAGTGCAGAGCTGGCAGGACAAGCTGCGAGCGTATATTGAACTCCGGATGGAGTACCTCGAGTCGCATCAGGAGTTCCTCAGAATCTACCTGGCGGAAATTCGATCGATGATGCTCCGCGGAGCGAGGCTGTGTTCTGAATTTGTTCACGCCGCGTGCGAGAGTGAAATGCTACTGGCCCAAATGTTCGCTGCCGCCATCGCCAAAGGCGAGATACGAAAGGTCGATCCGGAGCTGGCAGCTGTTGCGGTCGTGGATCTGACTCGCGGCTTGATGGAGCGGCGGCTTTTGGGGTGGTGCCGGCCCGAAGGTGGATGCGACGTACAGTTTGAACTCGATCTGCTATACCACTCGCTTGCCCCAGCTTGCAAAGAGCCTCGTTAGTCCGGTTCGCCCGAACTGCGTTGCTAAGGCCGCGGGATTCGTATACTGATGCGTCTCAGCGCTGCCCTTCCCGGCTAAGGAGCCGTTCCCAGCCCGCACAAGGACTCTCCAGTCAGTAACATGGCGCCACCGGCACGAGCATAGCCAGCACGATCGCACGGTCTCGCACAAGGCAGCCAAGATCAGGCGGCCAGTTACGCGTGACAACAGGGTGAAAGAAGAAAGAACTGGTATTCTGTGTTTCTTAAGGCAGCATACAATTGTAAGAAATGTCGCTAAATATATAATGGCCAAGTAGACTTGAAGACATCCTACCGCTTGCCGTTGCAGGCCTAAGGGGTTCATCGGAGAAGAAAATGACGGATGTTGGGAGTTAGTCCTTAATGCCTAGTAATTTTCAGGTAATTGTAAGGTCCTTACCCTTGATCCTTCTGGCTGCGCTGGTTGCGCTTTGGATTCGGTGGACGAGAACCGATCCGCGATGAGGCTCGCTCCCGCCCGGTCAACTTAGGAGTCAGGAGGATTCCTTCGGCAGCCTCCGTTGCCTGCTCATCAACCCCGCAGTTGTTTTGTGGCTTTACCGCATGTCCCGCGCTTGTCATCTCTCGGGCGCGCTGCTCCTGCGTGTCCTGCCGAAAACGGCGCGCAGACTAGTACTTGCGGCCGCTCGTCCGAAACCGGACGCAGCAGGAGGCGTCAAGGAAACGGGAGAGGCGAGTGTACGAGATTCTTGTGGTGGAGGACAACCCGGCCGAGGCTACGCTGATGCAGCGCCTCCTCGAAAGCTCGGAGTATCCCTGTAAGGTCACTGTATTAAATCATCCGCACAATGTTTTGCCATTTCTTCGCAGGCAGGGAGAGGTTTACAAGCCGCATCTCGTACTATTGGATCTCATGATGCCGTATAACGGCGGCAGCACCGTCATCGAGCTCAAAGTGGATCCGATGCTCGAAGATATTCCGATCATCGTGGTCACGGCTCTCGAAGACGAGGACACAATCTGCAAGGTATACCGCCACGGTGCGAGCGGCTGCCTTCGAAAACCCCGCGATCTTGCTGGCTACGAAGAACTCTTCTCCGTATTCATGAAATATTGGTTCAATTGGACGCGCCTGCCCAAGTGTAAGTAACCGAGCCTCCGGCTTCCCTTAAGCTATTGCTCATGCAGTACTGACCGTGTTCACCTGGACATTCGCATCGACGGTGGTGCTAGAGTTCGAATATGGGTGTCCGGCAGCCACTGGAGCCGCTCTGCGCTCACCCACCCGTAGAAACCGTATCAGGAAAAGACAGCGTGGCACGATCATTACTTCCACAAGCAATTGAAGAGTATGTGAATCAGTTCATCACGTACGAAACACCCCTGCAGCAGCGGCTGCGGGAGGAGACATCCAGGCTTCCGGAGGCGCGGATGCAGATAGGCCCGGACCAGGGCGCCTTTCTGGCAATGATGGTCCGGCTGATTGGCGCCAAACGGGCGATCGAAATCGGCACTTTCACCGGCTATAGCGCGCTTGCTGTCGCCTCGGCGCTCCCGGAGGACGGGAAACTCATCGCCTGCGATGTGAGCGAGACCTGGACGGGTATTGCCCGGCGCTACTGGGCCGAGGCGGGTGTGGCCGACCGGATTGACCTGCGGTTAGGACCTGCCTCGGCCACTCTCGAAGCGCTCCTTGAAACCTGCGGCGAGAATAGTTTTGATTTTGCCTTCATCGATGCGGACAAGCGTAGTTACGATACGTACTACGAGGCCTGCCTCAGACTCATCCGGCCGAACGGGCTGATTGCAATCGATAACGTCCTGTGGCATGGGAAGATCGTGGATCCTGCCGTACAG
>JADGHK010000448.1 GCA_019686145.1 Bryobacteraceae bacterium
TTCACCGATCCCCAGAAATATTCGCCCGGAACCACGATGCCCGTCTATAAGCTTCCGTCCAAGGATCTGGACCGTCTCACGTCCTATCTGATGGAGATACCGTAGAAGCTTGATCAGGACCTGAAGAGCCCAAGGAGATTGGGCATCCTTGGGCTCATCTTTGCTTCCTTGATCTTGTCGCCATCGAAGACAAGGGTGATCCTGCTCGGCAGCGACTTCAGCCGTGTGTTGGCGAGGCGATCCGATGTCACCACGACATCCGCGACCACCTTTTCTCTTTCCGCCTTCAGCGATTCGACTCTCACGGACATGTTGGCCTCGAACCGCGACTGATGCCAGGCTCTGATTGAGTCCAACCCGTCGTGTCTCGAGTCCCGGCCTTCCACCGTGGAGCCGTTCGTGAAGAACGCCATGCACGCTTCCAGATCGCGCGCTTCAATCGCCGCAAGATAGCTCTTTGCCAGAACTTCCAAATCCGTGGAATTTATCATCGAACCTATCTTGCCTCAGGCGGGCTGATGCCGCTACTCGATCGTGACGGTTACGACATTCGCTTGCCGCCCGTCGAGGGTGAGGACGATGTCCACAGAACCCCGGCCCGCGAGCTCTCGCGGAAGAGGGCCGATGTTTACCTGGTCGAGCCCAAGATACTCCGCCTGCGGAGCGATTTCAGTGACCGGTGTGGCAATGCCGCCGACCGTCGCGGAAGCAGTCGAAGGATCCGCTCCGCGCAGGCCCGTGCCGTAGAGACTAAGGTAGACATCGCCATTCGCCAGGCTGATGGGCCGAGCCGCCCTCGTCTCCGGATCGAATACGAGTTCCCGAGTCTGATTTCCATCAGCTTCGTTCCGAACCCACTCCGCCGCAGCCACGCCCGATCCGGTTCCATTCGCTGCATACAGCGCAGGCGAGCTGCGTTGGATTTCAATTGAGCCCGCGGCAAGCACTTCATTGGTAGAAATCTGCTGGACTTTCACTGTTGCGGTCCCGGCTGCTGAATCGGGCGGCACCAGGAAGTTCACCTGGTTGGGAGACACAAAGAAGAGCGAAGCCCCCCGGGTGACGCCCGCGCTGTCGGTAACCGAGACGTAAACCCCGCCGAGCTCGGTGGGAAGCGGAAGTTCCTCGGCTGCCACCGTCGTCAGCGTGAGGCCTTCGCCAAAGGCGGAGCCAATCTGGTTCGGAGCCAGCGGAGCGTTGCCGTCGAAACTTGCGGAAGGCACCGCCGCGACAGGGGTTTCGCGAAAATACTCCTGGAACAAGTTGAGGCCCGAAAACAGAGCCGGCCGCTCCTGCTGCTTCAGATAACGATCGAGGAAATCGAAACTGTACGTATTGATGGTTCGGACGTTCGGGACGTTCTTGACGCACTCCGCCACGGGCTGCCCCTGGCATGAAATGTTCGTCCAGGCGAAGTGTCCAGCGCCGCCCACGATCCCGTAGAACTTGGGACGATTGGAAAGCTGATAGATTGCGCCTTTCGGGTTGTTGTCTTCACCGGTCAGGCTTTGAGTAACGAAGCGGTCCCCGTCCGTGCCGCCGCTCTGGTACATGAGCGGGATCCTGACGGCGGAAATCCGGTTGTTATACCGGTACGCGTGGAGGTAGGGCGATAGAAGCAGCGCCGCCTTGATGCGCGGCTCGTACCAGCTTTCCCAGCCCCCTGCCAAACCAAAGATCGTGTATCCGCCAAGCGAATGCCCGATACCCCCAATCTTCTCGGGATCAATGATGCTGGCAAACTGCGGATCAGCCAGCATCCCGTCGAGAACGCGCCGCACGTCATCTCTGCGCTTCGTATAGGTCTGATCGGACCATTCCTGGTAGGACGTGAGCGGAGGTTCCTGAGGTGCCGCGTTATTCGAGGAGCCGCAGTCCGGGTCGACGTGATTCGGGGCAGCAACAACGTATCCGCGCCGCGCCAGTTCCTCCGTCAGAAATACAGTCTGGATTGCGGACCCGCAGTACCCATGTGAGAAGACCACCAGCGGGAACCGGTCGCAGTTCGCCAAGTTTCCGGATCTAGCCACAGAACCTGAGATGCGTTCGTTATAGTCATAGGAGGACTGCGGCGAGGTCGTGGGATACCAGACGTGGGTCTCCGTCCCGCCAAAGCTCATGACACGATAGCCAGCGCCCAAGGCAACACTACACGCGGATGGTTGCCTGGAGGCGTCAAGCGGCGACGCTCCCGGCTGGTCCGTTTCAGCCGCAGCGGCAGGCAGGTATACAGCAAGAAGGGCAGAAACTACCGGTATCGCGATTCGCATCAACTTCAATCCCCTTGCTAGTAACCCGCACGTAGCTGCTGAGTCGCGGCGGGGTGTTGAATAACACACCGGATTGGGCTCCGGAGCATGTTAATTCTTTAGGGAGCGCTGCGATAGTCCACGACATTTTGCCCCTGGCTCGCTTCCCGATCCAGCGTCTTCCGCTGTCCTTTCAGGTACTCGTCCAAAAACGAAATTCCGTACTCGTTGATCGTGCGGACGAGTGTGTTTGTTTCGGCGCAGCGGCTCACGCTTCCGGCTCCTCCACAGGAACGAACGGTCCAGGCAAAATGTCCGGCGCGAGGCAGTTCGATGTAATATTTTGGCCTGTTCGACTCGTCGTACACGCCACCTTGACGGCGCAGCTGCGGCGTGATGCCCAGATCGCGCTGCCCGCCCTGATACATCACCGGTAGGTGGACCGCTTTCAAACGATTCTGTGTGTGAAATGGAGCGACGTAGGGGGAGAACAGCAGGATGGCGCGAATGCGGTTGTCTCTCCAGCTTTCCCATCCACCAGCGAGGCCCAGCATCGTGTAGCCGCCGAGCGAGTGCCCGACGCCGCCGATCCTGGATTTATCAATTCGCGGTCCGAACTCCCTGTTGCTGGTCATTTCATCGATGACGAGCCGGATATCCCGTGCCCGGTCCGCGTAGGTCTTGTCCGTCCACTTCTCCGGCTGGCGGAAGGGCTCATCTGCGCGGCCGAAACCTCGTCCGCTCCGGGGCTCGTCCACCTTGCACTTTGCATCGGCGTGATCCGGCGCGACGACGATGTAGCCGTGACGCGCCAGTTCCTCGGTAAAGAACACGGATTGCGTTCCGCACCCGCCAAATCCATGAGAGAAGACGACGAGCGGGTACGTCGAGCAGTCGGCGACCGGGGCGTTCTGAGCTGCTCCAGTGACGAGATTGTTAGCGTAAGTCAGCTTTGATTCCGCCTGAGTCGTGGGATACCAAACGGCGGCGCGCAGTCCGCTTGAAAATGTCAGGATGCGGTACCCCAGGTTCAGTTGGCCTCCGCACTGCGTGGCCGGGTGAAGTTCGGCTGCCCCCGCGGCTTGCATTCGCGCTTGTCTTCGCTGCCGCAGGCGCGGAAAGCGCTCTTGCGCGAACGTTGCCACCACCACGGCCAGCAGGCCCACAATCGTCAACCT
>JADGHK010000449.1 GCA_019686145.1 Bryobacteraceae bacterium
AGGTCCGCTGCTCCCGCGGCTTGGTCGAACGCGAATTCCTCGATCGGCATCCCCTGGTGCATCGCGTAGGTTCGCAGCACCTGCCGGTACTCCGGGTGGACGTTTTGCGCCACCAGCGTCTTGTTGCGGCCCGTAATGCGAACCGCCATCATCGCCGCTTCCGGCACCGCCGACGAGCCGTCGTACATGGAGGCATTCGCGGCGTCCATGCCCGTAAGCTGGCAAATCATCGTCTGGAACTCGAAGATCGTTGTGAGTGTTCCTTGCGCGATTTCCGGCTGGTACGGCGTGTAGGACGTGAGGAACTCACCGCGAGCGGCGACGGTGTCAACAACTACCGGACGGTAGTGGTAGTACACCCCGCCACCGAGAAACGAGGGATATCCGTTAGCGTTCTCAGCCCCCCTCGCGCGGAAGTACTCCACGATTTCGTATTCGGACTTCCCTGGCTCGATCGCGAGCGGGCGGTCAAGAAGCACGTCTGGCGGAAGCTGACGGTAGAGCTCCTCAAGAGATTGCAAGCCGCAGACAGCCAGCATCTCCTGGCGTTCGGAATCGGACTTCGGTAGATAGCGCAATTGTTCTGCCCCGAGTTGTAGTGAGCCGGACGGAGACTCTGCCCGGACTCCCTACAACTATGATCCCACGTAACTTTGGTAGTCTGCAGCGGAGAGGAGATCCTTCACTTCGTCGGGGTGGCTCAGCCGGATCTTCACCAGCCACGCCTCTCCATGCGGATCTTCATTCAGCTTCTCGGGAGCGTCAGCGAGAGCTGTGTTCACCTCGAGGATCTCTCCTGAGACCGGTGCATAGATATCGGAGACGGCTTTCACCGACTCCACCGAACCCAGCGCTTTCCCCTGTTCGACCACAGTCCCCACTTTGGGCAAGTCGACGTAAACAATGTCACCAAGTTCCTTCTGGGCATGGAAGGTAATACCGATAGTTCCCCTATCGCCTTCCACTAGCACCCATTCATGTTCCTTCGTATAACGATAATTTTCCGGATACATTACTTCGCTCTTTTGTAGAACGGTGTAGGAACGGTAACGGCCTCCACCGGCTGATTGCGGATCATGATGTGAATTGTGCGGCCGATTGTCGAAAGGGCCGTAGGAAGATAGCAGAGCCCGATGTTCTTGCCGAGCGTCGGGGAAGGCCCGCCGCTCGTCACCCAGCCTGCCGGGCGGCCGTCGACATAAACCTCATAGCCGTCACGGGCAATGCCGCGGCCCCGCATTTCAAAGCCAACCAACTGCCGCTTGATGCCTTGCTCAAGCGCCTTCTGAAGCGCCGCCCGTCCGACGAAATCGCCCTTCTCCATCTTGACGATCCACCCGAGGCCCGCTTCGAAGGGGTATGTCGAAGCGTGAATCTCGTGACCATAGAGGGCCATCTTAGCTTCGAGCCGAAGCGTGTTACGAGCACCGAGACCGCAAGGCTTGATTCCGAACTCAGAACCGGCGTCCAGCAGAGCATTCCAGAGGCTCTCTGCTCTGTCGGGCGGCACATACAATTCGAAACCGTCTTCACCTGTGTAACCTGTCCTCGCGATGCGTGCGGGGATACCGGCAACCTGCCCGTCGACAAACCAGTAGTACCGCAAGGAATTCAAATCAGCAGGTGTTAATTTTTGGAGCGTATTTATAGCCTTCGGACCCTGCAGCGCGAGCTGCGCATAACGGTCGCTGACCAGTTCAACCTCGGCTTTCCAACGATTTAGCGAGCGGATGTGCTCGAAGTCTTTATCCTGGTTCGCAGCGTTCACACATATGAAGAATTCTAACGGGGAAACTTTGTGTACCAAGATATCGTCTACGATTGCACCATGGTCGTAAAGCAATGCCGAGTATTGAATCTGACCTTCTCTCAGCTTCGCGGCGGCATTAGTGGACACATACTCGACCAGGGAAAGCGCTTCGGGTCCCCGAATCTCGATTTCGCCCATATGGCTGACATCGAAAAGACCAACAGACGTCCGAACGGCATGGTGCTCTTCGAGGATGCTGGTGTACTGGACGGGCATATCCCACCCGCCGAAGTCCACCATCTTCGCTCCCATTCTTCGGTGTGCCGGATTCAGCGGAGTTTGTTTGAGCGCGGCGGACGGGTTCATGAAAGACCCAATCTAACAAGCGTTTTCAAAGAGTGTCAAACCAGAGAGTTTGCAGGCGGTAACAGTTACGCAATGAGAGCCATTAGTAGTTACATTTCACAGATCAATCCGAATCGATTCAGAAGCATGGGTTTCACCCAAGCGGCGTATCAGCGCCGCGCTGAAGGAGACTCGTTCGGACAGAAGGAGGCAAGATGATTACTTCGTTCATTCGCAAGCCAGCCATGGCAGCAGGAATTGCCCTCATGGCCTTGGTCGGCACCGGGTGCGCGACCAAGAAGTACGTGAGAAGCCAGGTCGATCCTGTAGCCGGACGGGTGTCCGAAGTAGAGAAAACGAACGCCCAGCAGGCTACAGCAATCAGCCAGCTGGAAAACGAAGTTTCCCAAGTGGACGAAAAGGCGATGGCCGCTGACAAACGCGCTGCTGCGGCCGCGCAGGAAGCGGCGAAAGCGAATCAGGAAATCGCCAGCGTGCGTACCGATGTCAGCAAGGTTGGCCAGGAACTCCAGGGATTTCGGACGGAAACTCAACAGAACATCGCTGCTGTTGAGCGCAGTCTGAACCCGGCCAACTACAAGCTCGTGCTGGAAGAAAACGTCCTCTTCCGTTTCGGCAGGAGCCAGCTCACGCCGGAGGCGAAGGAGCAGCTGAATCAGGCAGCGCGCTCAATCGCAGCCCTGCCGCACTACGCGATTGAAGTCCAGGGTTTCACGGACCCGACCGGCGACCCGAACTACAACCTTAACCTGAGCCGGGAACGCGCTCAGGCAGTCGTTCGCTACCTGGCGACCGAGCATCAGATCCCTCTCCGGAGAATTCACGTTCTCGGCGCTGGACCGCTGAAGCTCGAGGACCGGTCGCTCGAAGCCCGGAAGCAGGCCCGCAAGGTTGAGATTCGTGTCTTCGCCCCGGAAGGCGCAGCCGCGAAGGTACAGACCGGATCTCTCCCCTCCACGCGGTAACAGCCGCACTCCGTACTAAAGCGCACTCACAGGAGCAGCGAGGAGCTGCTCCTGGAGGTGCTCAGCCGGTCGAGGCGGCCACAGGCTTGACCGGATATCTGCTCTCCCTCCAGATCCCTGCCGTTCCCCGATCCTGCTTTCTCAATGCATCGTAGGCAAGACGCGAAGTTCGTCCAAGCCCTCGACCGGCGATCGGCGACGAGCGTCCCGCTCTAGCGGCCCCCGCCCTCCGCTCCCAGAGCCCGGGCAGCCGGCTCCCGCATCGAAGGGAACCTCAGCCGGAAAGTCGTTCCGTGCGTTGGCCGGTCCGAACAATCGATCGACCCGTTGTGCAA
>JADGHK010000450.1 GCA_019686145.1 Bryobacteraceae bacterium
ACGGCCACCGTCGACGGCGCTGTCGTGGCAGAGGCGGAGGTTATGTGCAAGCTCGCTGATCGGAAGCAGGAAGCAGCGCCGGCAGGCGTCGGTACAGCGAGCTAGGCGCGACGGAATGCCCATTCATCCGACCGCGATCGTCGATCCCCGGGCAAGAATCCACGAGTCAGCCGAGATCGGCCCCTACTGCATCATCGGACCAGAGGTGGAAATCGGCGCGCGAACCCGGCTGATGGGTCATCTGTACATCGAAGGGCCCACCTGGATCGGCGAGGACAACATTTTCTATCCCTTTTCTTCCATCGGCGTCGCTTCTCAGGATTTGAAGTATCGCGGCGAGCGGGCCGAGACGCGCATCGGCGACCGCAATAAGATCCGTGAGTTTGTTACCATTCACCGCGGCACTGAAGGCGGGGGACTGGTAACGCGCGTGGGCAACGATAATCTCCTGATGGCCTACGTGCACGTCGCCCACGACGTAACGATCGGCAACCACACCATTGCGGCAAACGGCGTGACCTTCGGGGGGCATGTTGTCGTGGAGGACTATGCAGGGATTGGAGCCTTCACGGGCGTCCATCAGTTCTGCCGGATCGGCCGTCATTCCTACATTGGCGGCTATAGCGTCATCACGCAGGACGTGATGCCATTTTCGCTCACAGTATCCCCCCGAGAACCGAAGGTCTTCGGAGCGAATCGCACGGGACTTGAGCGGCGCGGCTTCTCCAACGAGTCGATTGAAGCGCTGCAGACGGCCTTCCGCCTGCTAACGCGCTCCGGCCTCAACACGTCGCAGGCGATCGAGCGAATTCGCGCGGAGGTACCGCCGGGCCCGGAAATCGAGGAATTATTCGCCTTTATTCGCAGTTCGGAGCGCGGCGTTATCAAATGAAGTACGGCATGATCGCCGGCAATGGCCGGTTTCCGGTTTTGGCGCTCGAGACGGCGCGCCAGCTGGGACACGAAGTCGTCGCCATCGGAATTCAGGAGGAAGCGTCGCGCGAAATTGAGGCGTTAGCCGCCCGCACCTACTGGATTAGTCTCGGAGCCCTGAGCCGTCTGATTGAAATCTGCAAGTCGGAAGGGATCACGGAGCTGATGATGTGCGGCCAGGTGAAGCACACTAAGATTTTCTCGTCGATCCGGCCCGACTGGCGCTTGTTCAAGCTCCTGACGTCCCTTCGAACCAGGAACACGGATGCGCTCATCGGAGGCGTCGCAAAGGTGCTGGCGGATGAAGGCATCCATCTGGCCGATTCCACGTTGCTCCTGAAGCCGCTCCTCGCTGGAGCAGGCGTTTTAAGCAGGCGCAAACCCGACGACGAGGAGGAGCGCGACATGCGCTACGGCTTGCGCGTCGGGAACGCGCTGGCCGGATTCGACGTCGGCCAAAGTGTTGCCATCTGCGAGCGCGCGTGCGTAGCTCTGGAGGCGATGGAAGGCACGGACGCCATGCTCCGCCGCGCCGCATCGCTTGTGAACGGACGGCCCCTGCGGCTCATCAAGGTGGCAAGGCGCCGTGAGCACCTCCTGTTCGACGTCCCGGTCGCCGGACCGGAGACGATTCGGGTCATGAGGGAAACAAATACGACGCTGCTCGCCGTCGAGGCCGGGCGGACGCTGTTGCTCGACCGCGACGAGATGATGGAGCTGGCCAATGAGGCGGGGATTGCGATCGTAGGCCACAGCGGGGAGGAACAATGAAGAAGATTCGCGTGGCCGTGGTGGGCGCCGGTCAGTTCGGCAAGCATCACATGCGGGTCATCCGCGAAAGCGAACGCGCCGAACTGGCAGCGGTGGTCGATCAGGACCCGGCGCGAGCGGCCGAAGCTGCCTCTGCTTACGGATGCCCCTGCTTCACGGATTTCCGCCAGCTTGCCGGCCTGGTCGATGCGGCCGTAGTAGCCGTTCCGACAGTGAAGCACGCCGAAGTCGGCTGTCCTCTCCTCGAAGCCGGAATTGATCTCCTTGTCGAAAAGCCGATCGCCGCGGACCTCGACTCCGCCCGGCGTCTGGTAGACACCGCCGAGGCTCATGGCCGCATTCTCCAGGTAGGCCACCTGGAGCGATTTAATCCCGCGGTGGCGGCGCTGCGCGAGATTGTCGATGCCCCGCTGTTCTTTGAAATTCACCGGCTGAGTATCTTCACTCCGCGGAGTCTGGATGTCGATGTCGTGCTGGATCTGATGATTCACGACCTGGATATTGTGCTCTCGCTCGTGAAGGCGGAGCCCGAGGAAATCCGGGCGGCAGGCATCTCGATCCTGTCCTCCAAAGTGGACATCGCCAACGTGCGAGTTGCCTTTCCCCGCGGTGTCGTGGCCAATTTCACAGCCAGCCGGGTCTCAACCGAGCGCGTGCGGAAGCTTCGCCTGTTCCAGCCGCATCAATATATATCCGTAGACTATGGCAAGCAGGAGACCACCGTACTATCGGTGACCCCGCAGAGAAGCATCGCCTTCCAGCCGGTTGTGGTAAATAAGGCTGAGCCTCTGCGGCTCGAAATCGAGGCATTCCTGGATGCTGTCTGCAACCGGAGCCGTCCGGTCGTGGACGGCGAAGACGCAACTCGCGCGCTCCGGGTGGCGATTGCCATTCTTGATAAAATCGAGGAGCATTCTAGGGTCGTCGCTCAATCCGTTGCGTCTTTGCGCAAGTTGGAGAGGCCGCAGAGATGACCGAGGCAGCGTGTCGAGCAACCGTTTGATGAACGGATAACGTCTACTAGACAGAAGCCGAGGGGCAGACTGCCGTGAGCGTCGTGCAGGAACCGCAACATCTGCAGCTACTACTGGATTGGAAACCGCTGAGCGATACCAGGCGGGAGATTCGAGCCGGCATCGCCTCCCTGGTGATCCATGTGCTGCTGATCGGATACGTGAGCTTTTCCAGGCCATCTTTGATCCAGCTCCCTCCGCGCGAAGCGAAGCGGGAGACCGTCGTTCGCAGGGTGACGCCCCTGATCGCTCCCCCTACCCTGCTGACTCAGAAAGCTCCGAATCGCGGAAAGGTGGCCGAGGAGGTCCGGCTCGAGAATCTGCTGCCGAAGCCGGCGGTACAGGCACAGGTGAAATCGCCTTCCACCACGCGGCCTGCAGCGCCCCGCCCGGCTCCGTTGCCGGTTCCTGTGGAGGCTCCAAAGCTCCCCCCTCGCACGGTGGACGTCCCGCCTCCGCCTCAAATTGAGACCAGCCAGGTGGCACAGAATCTGCCGCAGGTGGGAGAAAATCCGGTAGTCCCGCCGCCTCCCCGGCCGCAGATTCAACAGCAGGAGAAGCCAAAGATCGCTTTTGAACGCCCTGGGTTACCGTCGGTGAAGCCGCGCGGCGAAATTGAAATTCCCCGCCCCAGCATCCGTGAAGTGATCAGTGGAACCGCACGCCAGCCAACGTCGGGCGGCATCGTGGTGGGAG
>JADGHK010000451.1 GCA_019686145.1 Bryobacteraceae bacterium
AGCTGTGTGTTCTTAAACACGGAGATGTCCCAGTTGTTGATGCCGTCCCCACGGATGCCGCTGAATCGAAGCGGCATCGTTCGCACGTTCGCTCCGAGCTGCCGTGCAGGAAGACGCTCGAATGCGTCGACATTGAACCACCGGTCCACGGTACGCTCGCTCGCCGGAAGCGGGACGTCCTTGAGGTTGCCGCGAAGAATCGCATTGCCGAACCCCAAAGCCGGGCCGCTTTGGTACTGATAGATCGCCTGCACCTGCCAGCCGCCAAAGGCTGTGGCCGCCGCTCCGGAGCTGAGGAACGGCTTTCCCCGTCCGACGGGCAGTTCCCACAAGCCCGTGACAACGATGCGGTGAGTGCGATCCTGATCGGAAATCGCGCGTGCCGGCTGGGTGTCGAACTGGTTCAAGTAGCTTGTGGCCTCCATAAACTTGGACCAGGTCCAGGACAGGTTTACGGTGTAGTCGCGCGACAGCCGCTTTTCGACCCTCGTCTGCATGGAGTGGTACCACGAGTATCCGTTGTTGTCCCACATCAGGATCGACGTAAAGTGCGGGAACGGACGTAAGAGCTGAGACCGGGGGACGTTTGCGCCGGATAGATTGGTGCGCGGAAGAAGGGGATAGAACGGATTCGGCACGTTCGTGCTCAGGAAGTCGATAGCCGCCTGGTCGCGCTCCGGCGACGTGCTATAGTACTCACGCGGCACAGCGTTCAATTGCCGCTCCGTTCGCAGATTCGTGCCGCGATTTCCAACGTAGCCGACCTCGACAACCAAATCCGACCCAATCTGCCGCTGCACGCTCAACTGCCAGCGCTGAACATACGGGTTGAACAGCGACTGGTTGAAGAACCGGATGTCCTGGCCCACAAACGTGCTCAGCCCGC
This sequence comes from Bryobacteraceae bacterium, assembly GCA_019686145.1. GTDB lineage: Bacteria > Acidobacteriota > Terriglobia > Bryobacterales > Bryobacteraceae > JADGHK01. Next base: position 887 of record JADGHK010000451.1, read on the forward strand.
CCGCGGCGCCCAAGCCGCGATCAATACCTTGCGGGAACGGGTTGTCGAGGCGGGCAATAAACGTTTGCCCATTGTCGGTAGACGGTACGAGAGTGGTCGCCCGGCTGAAACCGAACTGAATGACCTGCTGCCTTGAGGTTCCGATGAGCTCGTTGAAGATCCCGTACCCGCCTCGAACGACGGTTTTATCGCTGAGCTGATATGCGAAGCCGAAGCGCGGCATGAGGTTGTTCTTGTCACTGGTCCATAGCTCGCGAGGATTACCGGCAAAGGTCAGGCCTCCCAGTACTTTGAAATTTTCGGGAGCGATCTGCGGGATGGGATTGCGAGCATAGTTGGCTCGCGCCGCGTCCTGAATCGGGTTTGGAGTGGTAGCATCGAAACCCTGTACCGAGCGGTTATACCGCTCCGTCGGCGCAGTCTCCAGCTCATACCTCAACCCTAGCGAGAGCGTCAGTTTGCGGTTCACACGCCAGTCGTCCTGGAGGAACAGGGCGTGGCCGAGATTCTGCATCGCGTACGAGTCATTTCGATCAATGAAGCCCGCTGTCGGAAGGCCGAGCAGAAAGCTCGCCAGGGATTGGCCCAGCGGCGCTGAAGGAGAGTTGTCGAGCGGGCCCCGCGTCCAGTCCGTCCCAAAATCGATCCGTCCGGAGGACTGCCCGAGCGAACGCGAATTCTCACGCCACACCCTCAAAGCATATCCATAGCGGAGGCTATGAGCGCCGACCAGATGCGTAACGTTGAAAGCTCCTTCGTGAGTGTCCGTTGCGCGGAAGCTCTTCGTTTGCGCTCCGAGTTCTCCGTAGCCGGAAACCCGAATGTTTGGGAGCTTGAGCCCATCCGAGGCTGCCTCCAGAATCGAGTTCACAAAGCTGCTTTGAAAACCCAGATTCGTCAGATCCATGCCCTGATGAACCGGCGTATTGCCCTCGAGGAAGCGCGTGTATCCGTAGCGCGTGTTCAAGACAATCGCCGAATTCACAACGTAGACATCATCGAAAACAATGCCTCGATTCCGGCGCTCGAAATTGTTGCCGACCGCCCCGTTGAAGCGGACGTCATGCACCTGCTCCCGATCATTGAGATCGCCCCGCACAAAGATGCGATGGTTATCCGAAAAGCTCTGGTCTACACGAAACAGGTGGCTGCCGAATTCGTCCGACTCAGGCCCCGGAGTTGTCCAGTTGTTGTTGCCGTCGATCGTACCGGCCTGATTTGGCTGATCCCAAAACTGGGCGATCCTGCTTGCTACGGGATCGATGCGGCTGGTCGGAATGATGTTGTTCGGAAACGGCTGGCGGCTGAACCGGCCGTTCGAAGCCGGGGCAATGGTCGCCGGGTCATAAATCTGATACTGCGGACCAATTGCCAGCAGGGATGAGAAGTCCCCTTGCCTCTGAGCGGGAAGCGGGACGGCGGTAGTGTAGGTGCCTCGCGGATCCGCGCTGTGAATCCCCTCGTAGACATAGGTCCAGAACGTTCTGTTTCTCCCGTCATAGACCTTCGGCAGGTACACGGGCCCAGTCCCGCTGACGCCCCAGCGATTCAGCCGAATCACCGGCTTTTCAAGTCCAGCGCGATTGGTGAAGAACCGGTTGGCGTTCAGGACGGGATTCTGCAGGAAGTGGTAAGCGGTGCCGTGAAGCTGGTTGGTGCCGGATTTTATGCTTACGTTGATCGATGCTCCTGTGGCAAAGCCCTGGCCTGCATCGAAGTTTGCCGTGACGATGCGGAATTCCTGAACGACATCGGCAGGCGGTATATATGCAACGGCCGTCCGCTGATTGTTCGGAGCCCCATCCATCGTGAACTCCGTGTTCCCTGTCCGCGTTCCGTCAGTGGCAATCGACGATGGCGAGCCGACATCGAAGGGGCGCGACCACCCGCCTGTTGAAAGATTCATGACGCCAGGGGCCAGCTGCGCCAGCATAATCGGATTGCCGTCCTTGAGAGGCAGTTCGGCAATGCGCTTCGATTCAATGACATGCCCCATTGACGCGCTCGCCGTCTCAAGCAGCGTTGCCGACGCGGTTACGTTGACCGTTTCGCTCACGGCGCCGAGCTCTAATTGCACATTGACCGGAATTCTCTCGCTGATGCGGAGTTCAATATTGGTGCGCTCGACGCGCTTGAAGCCGGGATGCTCGACTCGAACAGTGTAAATGCCGGGCAACAGGAACGGCACGAGATACTCGCCGTTGTCGTTGCTGACAGCGGTGCCAGCAACACCGGAATTGACATTGATGACGCGGATGGTTGCGCCCGGCACCCGAGCGCCCGCACTGTCTGTGATCGTGCCCAGAATCTGCCCTCGGGTATCTTGCCCATACAGGGACAGGGCCAACGTCAAAAGAGCAATCAGCAGCCTGACCATTCAACCTACCCCCAAACCTCAGCAGGGGACTCTATCACAGTGTCAGTAATCTATCAATTGCTAAATGACATCTGCCGTCCGAACGCGATCGAACGTTTTTTAACCTGGCGGGCAACGAGAATTTGTTGCGGGG
>JADGHK010000452.1 GCA_019686145.1 Bryobacteraceae bacterium
GCTACGTTTGCGATCCTGGCGACGCTTCTCGCGATGATCGGGCTTTACGGTGTGATGGCGTACAACGTCACGCGCCGGACTCGCGAGATCGGCATTCGCATCGCGCTGGGAGCTCAGCCCGGGAGCATCCGGCGCATGGTGCTGGCCGAACTCCTGGTGATCCTTGGCGTGGGCATGGCCGCGGGCATCCCTGCCGCCATCGCCCTGGCGCGCTTTACCGAAAGTCAGTTGTTCGGCGTGAAATCCTTTGATGCCGCCGTCATTGCTGGCGCGGCGGTTGCACTGACGATCGCCTCGCTGCTTGCCGGGGCGATTCCCGCACGGCGCGCCACGCGTGTCGATCCCGTCGTCTCGCTCCGGTATGAATAGGCAGCGGGCCGGCGTGTGAAGGAAGAGCGGATGTGTGCGATGCTCGATGGTGATGAAACGCCGTGACTTTCTTGCCGCGTCCGTTGCCGTCCCTCTTGCTGTCGGAGCCCCTGCTGTCAGGCCGCCGGCTCCTTTCGGAGCCACTCCCTCGGAACGGCAGCTCCGCTGGCATGAGTTGGAGTCCTATGCGTTCCTTCACTTTACGATCAATACCTTTACAGAGAAGGAGTGGGGTTACGGCGACGAAGATCCGGCTCTTTTCAACCCAACTGCTTTCGATGCTGACGCGGTCGTAGAGCCGCTTGCGGATGCGGGGATGACTGGAATCATTCTCACTTGCAAGCACCACGACGGCTATTGCTTATGGCCGACCGCGACAACGGATCACTGCGTTCGAAAGAGTCCCTGGCGGGGTGGGCGGGGCGACGTCGTCCGCGAGCTGTCGGAAGCGGCACGGCGCCGCAAGCTCAAGTTTGGCGTCTACCTGTCTCCCTGGGATCGGAACCATCCTGCCTACGGCACACCCGACTACATCGGCGTCTATCGTTCGCAACTACGGGAACTTCTGACTCGCTACGGACCAATCTTCGAGGTCTGGCACGATGGCGCGAACGGTGGGGACGGCTACTACGGAGGAGCGCGGGAGAAGCGGGTCATCGACAAGCGAAGCTATTACGACTGGCCCAATACGTGGGAGCTCGTACGGTCCTTACAGCCCGATGCCGTGATCTTCAGTGATGTCGGCCCCGATATCCGCTGGGTCGGCAACGAGAAAGGATTCGCTGGCGAGACATGTTGGGCGACCTATGACCCTGTGGGGGACGACGGGGGCGAACCGGCTCCTGGCTACACACGGTACAAAGAGGGAATGACCGGGCACCGTCACGGCTCCAGATGGATGCCGGCGGAATGCGACGTTTCCATCCGGCCCGGCTGGTTCTGGCACGAGCGGGAAAACAGCAAGGTGAAGAGCGCGCGCGAGCTGATGGATCTGTACTATAAATCCGTGGGCCGGGGCGCAAGCTTCCTGCTGAATGTGCCTCCGGATCGGCGCGGGCTGCTGCATGAGGCGGACATTCAATCGCTGCGCGAGTTCGGGAAGCTGCGGCGCGCCGTGTTCCGGCGAAACCTGGCTGCCTCTGCAAAAGTAACCGCCTCTAACGTTCGCGGTAAAGCAAACGCTTTCCAGCCCCAAAATCTCTTCGACGGGACCCGGATGAGCTATTGGGCGACAGATGACGAGGTCCTTGCCGGGGAGGTTGTCTTCGAGTTTGCCGCTCCCGTCACGTTCAACGTGGTTCGCTTGCGCGAAGCAATCCGGCTTGGCCAGAGGATCGATTCCTTCGCCTTAGACGTCTGGAATGATGGCGGCTGGAAACCGTTTGCGGAAGCGACGAGCATCGGCTCCTGTCGGCTGATCCGGACCGCCAGTCCTCTCACGACGATCCGGGTCCGCCTGCGGATTACAAAAGCATCGGCATCCCCGGCTCTGAGCGACTTCGGGCTCTTCCTGGATGCTTAGGCCGCGATCGAGTAAGCTGCCAAAGTTGTTTCATTGCGCAGGAAAATACGGCCTTCCGCGAGGGCAGGGTAGGACCGGACGATACCGGGCAGCAGTTGCGCCTTCCCTTCGGCCTGGTACGCTTTCGGGCTCGCCAGAGCGAGGACCGCTTCTCCGCTCTCGCGCAGGATGAGAAGTTTTCTGCCGACCAGCGTCACGGTGCCCGCGCCAAAACCATCGGCGCTCCATTGCACTTTCCCGGTGTTCATTTCAACGCACCGGAAGCTCTGGCCGAACTCCTGACGGCCGTGAAAGCCGTAGAGAAAGCCATCTATGTACACGTTGCTCGCGTAGTGGTTCGAAAGCACTTCGTCGGAAGACCACAGCTTCTTTATTTGTGTCCCGCTGACTTCCAGCAGGACTGCTCCCGTGCTGTAGCTGGCTGAAAGAAAAATCCGGTTTCCGTCGACGACAGGAATTGCTACGTTGACCGAGGCGTTGCTGCGGGAGCGCCACGGAAAGTGAAAGCGGACCTTCCCGGTGTCCGGGTCGACGGCAGCCAGCCCTTCGCGGGTGAAACAAAGGATGCTTCGAACGCCATCGACGACAGCGGCGATTGGTGACGAGTAGCCGGCATCGTCATCCGTTGCCGTCCAAAGCACCTTGCCGCTGCGCTTGTCGAATGCGACCAGACCCGCTCCCTTAGGCCCTCCCACGTTGACGTAGACTGCCTTGTCGTCCGCAAGCGGCGAGGCTGCGGCGCCAAAAAAGCCCTTTCGGACTCCGAACTTCGGATGCGTGTCAACCCGCCAGAGAGGCTGGCCCGACTTCAGGTCGATTGCATGCAGCACGCCCTCGGCTCCGAAGGTGAAGATTCGTTCGCCGGAGACTGTGGGCGTCCCTCGAGGCCCTTCATCGAATCCAAAATCGTCCCGATAGTTCGTCGCGTACTCAAACAGCCAAAGCGGCTTCCCGGCGGCGGCATCCATGCACTCCACTCTTTCCTTGTTGCCGATGCGATGAAACAGGATGAGCTGGTTCTTGACAACAACCGGTGAGCTGAACCCTGCGCCGACGCCCTTCTTCCAGAGCAGGCGAGGATTCTTCAGCGAAACATCGAGCGGGTCCGGGTAGACGCCATTCCTTGTTGGACCAAGGAACTGGGGCCAATCCGCAGCGGCGGCAAATGGAGCGGCGGCGATCGACAGAAGAGCAGAGCGGCGGGACGGCATCCGATTTCTCTTTCTCCCAATCATCTTAGTCCTGCCGCTCAGGCAGAGGTTCCGCCGGGGAGCTCGGCGATGTTGCCGGCGAGCGGCTGGCGAACGCTAGGATTCGCCCAGCATCCGCAGGTAACCGGCTACCGCTTCAATCCCGCGGTAGAAGTTGGGCAGGTAGAGCTTCTCGTTCGGTGAGTGCAGGTTGTCATCGGGCAGTCCGAAGCCCATCATCACGCTCGGAATTTTCAGATGCTTGTCAAAAAGGCCGACGATTGGGATGGAGCCCCCCGACCGGATGTAGACG
>JADGHK010000453.1 GCA_019686145.1 Bryobacteraceae bacterium
TAGCCGCATGCTCGATCCGGTTGCGAATCGCATAGAACACTACATGGACCTGCTGAGCCGCCGTCAGAAGCTGGTGGCGTCAAACATCGCCAACATCGACACGCCGGGCTACCGGACGCGTGACATCGACTTCCACTTCGAGTTCATGAGTCTGGTTCAGGGGGGTAAGCCAAACATTATCGAGCCCGATCTGCCGGTTAAGAATGACGGAAACAACGTCAGCCTGGACCGGGAGGCGAGGCTGCTCGCGGAGAATTCCATGCGGTTCAACCTTGCTGCACAGCTAATGCGGTCGCACATTCGAATGGTGCGCAGTGCGATTAAGGAAGGTCGAGAAGGATGAGTCTGTTTTCTCTGCTTTCTGTCAGCGCCTCCGGAATGGCCGCTCAGCGCGGGCGGGCGGAGCTGCTCGTTGAGAATATCGCCAACGCGGAAACAACGCGGACACCGGAGGGCGGGCCGTACCGGCGCCGGGATGCAATCTTCGTGAGCGAGGAGCAGACCTCGCCGTTCTCGGCAGTCTTTCAGACTGCTCTTGATTCGGGCCCCACAGGGGTTCGGATTGCGGAGGTCGTGGAAGACTTGAGGGAGCCGGAGAAACGCTACATTCCGGGCCATCCTGATGCCGATGCCGACGGGTACGTCCTGTTTCCGGCCATGAATCCGGTGGAAGACATGGTGGACCTGATGAGCGCGGCTCGGGGATATCAGGCGAACGTGGCCGCGATGGCCGCTGTCAAGGACATGATTCAACGATCGATTGATCTGCTGAGGTAACCATGGCATCTCCGATTCTTCCTTCCCCTGCCGTCTCCGGTGTTGCGCTTCCTGAAGCGGCGAAGCCCGGGAGTGCTGGAAAAGCGGGCGGCTTTTCCCAGGCTCTTGAGGAAGCGATTGAAAAGGTCGACCGTTTCCAGCAGGAAGCGTCGCAGACCGTGCAGCGATTTCTCTCAGGCGAGTCGGAAGAAGTGCACTCGACGGTGCTGGCGACGCAGCGGGCCGAGCTTTCCCTTGACCTGTTTTTGCAAGTCAGGAACAAGGTGGTTCAGGCCTACCAGGAAGTAATGCGGATGCAGTTGTGAGGCAGGCGGCGCAGTCGTTGGCATGGAACAACTGAAGAACCTCTTCAACCGGCTGTCCCGCAGGCAAAAACTGACGATTGCCGGGGCCGCTCTGGCCGTGATTGTCGGTATCATTGCCCTGGCGCGCTGGAACCGTGAGCGCGACTTTCGGCCCCTCTATCAGGGGCTGGCTGCCGAGGATGCCGGAGCAGTTGTCAACCGCCTGCGCGAGACTGGCGTTGAGTACCGTGTGACGGACGGAGGCTCAACCATCCTTGTTCCGTCCTCACGCGTGGCCGAAGTACGTTTGCAGATGGCGGCGAGCGGGCTGCCGAAGACGGGCCGCATTGGATTCGAGCTTTTCGACTCTACCAACTTCGGCGTCACGGATTTTACCGAACAGGTCAACTTCCGGCGGGCCATAGAAGGAGAACTGGAGCGGTCTGTCATGGCTCTTTCTGAGGTTGAGGCCGCCCGGGTTCATGTAACGTTTCCGAAAGACAGCGTTTTTGTCGAGTCGCGCGAGCCCGCGAAGGCAAGCGTGATGGTGAAGCTGCGGGCAGGGGCGAAGCTGTCTCCGGCGAACGTCGACGCCATTGCGCATCTGGTGGCCAGCGCTGTTGAGGGCCTTCAGCCGGAAGCGGTGGCCATTCTCGACATGCGCGGGAATTTGCTGAGCAAACGCCGGAGGCCCGAAGACGATGAGGCTCAGAATTCCGAAGAGCTGCTCGAGTTCCGAAAAAAGATGGAGCGCGACATGCTCGCAAAGGTCCACGCGACGCTGGAGCCTTTGCTTGGCCCTGACAGGTACCGGGTCGGCGTGTCAATCGACTGTGACTTCACGAGCGGCGAGCAGAGCGAGGAGCGGTACGATCCGGCTGCCTCCGTCATTCTGACCTCGCAAAGATCGGAGGAGACCAGCACTGGAACGACCGCAGCGAGCGGCGTGCCAGGCACGGCCTCCAATATGCCGAGACCGGCTGTCCGTCCGGGCGGCGGCGGGACGGCCTCGGTGAGCCGCAAGACCGAGAACTTGACCTACCAGCCGAGCCGGCTGGTGAAACGATTACGCCTTCCCCAGGGCGAGGTGCGGCGATTGTCCGTCGCAGTGTTGCTCGATCAAGATGTAACGTGGCAGGGAACCGGACCGCAGGCAAAACGGGTATTGGTGCCGCCGTCTCCGGAGCGGCTGAAGGTCATTCGCGACGTTGTGGCCGGCGTTGTCGGACTGCGGCCGGAACGCGGCGACCAGCTCACTGTCGAAACCCTGCCCTTTGAAAGCACGCTGAAATCTGAACCGCCTCCCGGGCCCCCTCCGCCCCCGGCCGGTCTGCGCGTTCCGGAGTGGCTGGAGCGCGCCCTCAAAACCACCAGTTTGCCGGTGCTGATTGGCATAGGCGCCGCGACGCTGATCGTGCTGATCGGCCTGATTGCGGCGGTGCTCATCCGCAGCCGCCGAAAGCGGAAGCTGAAGGTGGAGATGCGGCAGTCCGTGGAGGCTCCTTCCGATCGCGCGGAATTGCCTTCCAGCGAAACCACGGACTTTGGAGAGCAGATCGAGGCTCAGATCGCGGACAACGCGGCGCTGCAGGAGGCGCAGGAGGCGGAGATCCTGAAATCGTTGAAGGCGCCGCCGGTGGCGCGGAAAACCGAGGCGTTGAAGAAACACCTGGTGGAGCAGGCTTCGAAGGATCCCGTTGCAATGGCCCAGATCGTTCGGACGTGGCTGAGCGAGGGGGATGACCGTTGATTACCAATACCAACAAAAGCGCAGAGCGTCAGGAACCGCAGCTGAGCGGTCTTCGTAAGACAGCCATTTTGATGGTGACCCTTGGCGAGGCAGCGAGCGCGAGAGTTCTTCGCGAGCTCAGCGAGGAGGAAGTGTCTCTGATCGGCCGCGAGGTCGCCCGGCTTCCGACAATCACAAACGAGCAGGCCGAGGCGGTGCTCGGAGAGTTCTATCAGATGACGCTCGCGCATGACTACGTGCTTCGTGGCGGGTTCGACTATGCGCAGAAGATTCTCGTCGAGGCGTTTGGGCCGGAGCAGGCGAAGAAGCTTCTTGACCGCTTGTTGAAGCAGCTCGGCAATGAGGCGGCCAGCTTCGATGCGCTTCAAAAGGCGGATCCGCAGCAGCTGGCGAAGTTCATTCACAGCGAGCATCCACAGACCATCGCTCTCATCCTGTCGCACTTGAGCTCATCCCAGGCGGCGGCTCTGCTTTGCTCGCTTCCGCCCGAGATGCGGGCCGATGTGGCCCTTCGCATGGCCAACCTGGAGCAGATCTCGCCCGATATCATTTCCCGGATCGCCGGTATCATCGGGCAAAAGCT
>JADGHK010000454.1 GCA_019686145.1 Bryobacteraceae bacterium
CCCGGAGGCATATTCATGTCCTCCACCGCCTGGTTCACGATCTGGAGAACGTTGCTCAGCGACTGCCCCTCGACGATGTTTGCCGAGATCAGAATCTGGCGTTGCCGGTTATAGCGCTCAATTACCGTGGGCCCGATGGACGGCTCAAAGTAGGCTACGTTGGAGACGGCTACGTTCCCCAGTTTCGTTGAAGGCACGTAGAGCCGCTCGAGCGCGTCCGGCGAATCCCGGAACTCTTTCTTCACGCGAAGCAGGACGTCGTAGCGGTCGTCGCCTTCTTTATATGTCGTCGCCTGCTCGTCACCCCCAACGAGCGTCCGGAGCGCAGTCGCGATGGAGGTCACGTTCACGCCGAGATCCGCGGCCTTGTCGCGGTTGATGCGGACTCTGTATTCGGGCTTGCCCGGCTCGTACGAACTGTCCACGTCGACCACGCCTGGAATTTCGCGCAGCTTGGCCTGAAGCTGGTTCGCGTACTTCTCCAGCTCGGCGAGATCCGGGCCTTGCAGGAAGTACTGCAAATCTGCATCCGACGCGCCTTGAATCAAGGAAGGCAGCTTGACGGCGATGACCAGATCCCGATACTTCTGCAGGCGTTCGCGAGCCATCAGCATCAGCTCTCTCTGGCTCTCTTTACGCTGATCCAGCGGCACGAGGGTGACCAGCAATGAGCCGCGGTCGACTTGACGGCGGATGTCGGCGCCGATCGTAGTCAGAATGCTTTTCACGCCCGGGAGCGTTTTCAGATCTTCCTCGATCTGCTTCATCATCTCCTCGCTGCCGCTCAAGGAAGATCCGGCGGGCATCCGGACGGTGACCTCGAATTCGCCCTGATCGTCTGTCGGCAGGAAGTCTTTGCCGATGATCATGAACAGCGGGCCGGAAGAGAGCATTACCAGCAGACAGACCACGGCGACCACCCAGCGATGGTTCATCGACCAGCGGAGCATTACCCGGTAGGGGTTCGCCAGCATTCGGAAGAGCCATGTTTCTTTTGTGGACTCTCCCTCATGGCTCGGGCGCAGCCAGCGGGAGCACAGCATCGGCGTGAGCGTGAAGCTTACGAGCAGCGACACCATGATGGCGAAGGCTGCCGTATAGCCGAAGCTCGACATGAAGCGGCCGACGATTCCGCCCATGAACGCCACGGGCAGGAAGATGATCACCAGGCTGAGCGTCGTTGCGAGAACCGCAAGGCCGATATCACGCGTGCCCTGAATCGCCGCCTCAACCGGGTCCAGCTTCTTCTCTTCCATGAACCGGAAGATGTTTTCGAGAACAACGATGGCGTCGTCGATCACGATTCCGACGACCAGCGTCAACGCCAGCATCGTGATCTGGTTCAGCGTGAAGCCCATCGCGTTCATCAGCGTGTAGGTGGAAACAATCGAGGTCGGAATTGCGATGGCGGCAATGATCGTGGACCGCCAGCTCCGGATGAAGAGCAGAACGATGATGCCGGCCAGGATGCCGCCCAGGATGAGGTGCTCCTGGACTGCGTGGAACGCCTCGTTGATGAAGCCTGACTGATCCCGGGTGTAGCTGATTTCGAAGTCGGGGGGCAGCAGGCTCTTCAGTTCCTCTATGCGCTCCTTGATGGCGGCGATGATATCCAGCGTGTTCGTGCCCGCTTGCTTCCGGACTTCGAGCACCACCGCGGGCCGCCCGTTGAGACGGGCCAGGCTGCGCGGCTCCTCGTAGCCGTCCACTACCTCGCCGATGTCGCCCAGACGGATTGGCGTTGTGCCAACGGAGGACACGATGAGCCGCTCAAAATCCTTGGGCTTCTCGATACGGCCGAGAGTTCGAAGCGAAAGCTCTCGCGGTCCCTGGTCGATCCTTCCGCCCGGCACTTCGACGTTCTGCGCGGCCAGCGCGGATCGTACCTGATCAATGTTCAGGTTGTACGAGTAGAGCTTGTCGCCGTCCAGCCAGATCTGAATCTGCCGCTCCCGCTCGCCGACAAAGCGTACCTGGCCGACTCCGGGGAGCGACTCGATGTTCTTTTTCACCTGGTCGTCGACGATCTTCGTAATCTCCCGCAAGTCCCTGTTGGCGGAGATGACGACGTTGATGACGGGAGCCGCGTCCGTAGCAATCTTGTCGATGACAGGCTGATCGGCGTCTTCGGGCAGGTCGCCGAGGATTGTCGAGATCTTGTCGCGCACCTCCTGCGCCGCGACTTCGGCATCCTTCTCGAGAACAAACTGGATGGTTACGATCGAGATGCCTTCCGCGGAGTTGGAACGCAGGTCGTCGATACCGCTGATCGTGTTGACCGCTTCCTCGATGCGTTTCGTAACCTGGGACTCAACCTCTTCGGGCGCCGCGCCACGCAGTGTTGTGGTCACAGTAACGATGGGGAATTCGACTTTCGGAAAGAAGTCGACTCCCAGGCGGCGGTATGAATCCAGCCCCAGGACCACCAGGGCCATGATCAGCATGGTGGCGAAGACTGGACGGCGAATGCAGATCTGTGCCAGCTTTTGCATGGATTAGCCCTTTCCCGCCGCGGTCGTTTCCACCTTGACCCGGGTTCCGTCGACGAGCTGCGACAGCTTGCTGGTCACCACACGGTCACCCGCCGCCACAGCGCCGCCTGGAATCTCGACCCAGTCCCCAAGCTCCACGCCGGGGTTCACGCGGTGCTCCCGCACCTTGTCGCCCTCGACCGTGAACAGCTTGGTAAGACCGGCAACCGAGAAAAGCGCCCTTCGGGGCACCATCACAAACTTTGCGTCTTTTTCGACGATCAGCCTGACCTGAACAAAGCTCCCGGGGCGTAGCCTCTTGTCGGAATCGAGCAGCCTTGCCTCTACGGTGAGCGCTCGGGAGCGAGGATCCAGGGAGGGATTCAGCTCCCGCACGACGGCTCGAAATTCCTTGCCAGGGGCAGCATCCGTCGTAAAGACGAGCGACGTGCCCAACCGCACGCTGCCAGTCGCCGGCTCCGGTACATCGAAGCGAAGGCGCATTGGGTCCGTCTTGACGACCGTCAGGATCGGCGTGTTCTCCTTGATGTACTGACCCGGCGACACAAGCTTCTCCGACACGGATCCGTCGAACGGCGCTCGCAGCACAGTATCGCTCAGCCGCTTCTGAGCAAGCCGCACTTCTGCCTGAAGCGCCTGGATGTTGGCCAGTTGCGTCCTCAAGTCGTCGCGGGCCGCTTCATAGGCGGCGAGCCGGGCTCGATACGTCTTTTCCAGCTCTGTGTGGCGCTCTCGTGAAATATCGCCCGTCTTCAACAACCTCTCGGCGCTTTCAAACTTGAACTTGGCCTCCTCGAGCTGCGCCTGCGCCTGACGGATGGCCGGAGTCGACTCGGGGATCCTTTCCTGCTCCTTGGGATCGAGCCCGATGCGCGCGAGCGCCTGCGCGAGCGCCGCC
>JADGHK010000455.1 GCA_019686145.1 Bryobacteraceae bacterium
ACTATGAGCTCTACGACGCACTCTCAGTGGTATCCGGGGCGCACAGTATCAAGATCGGCGGAGATGTGCGGCATACGCGGATTGCAGCGTTCCAGGCCATCGCGCCGAACGCCTTCTTCGTCTTTACGCCTTCCTTTCCATCAAACGACGGATTTGCGAATTTCCTGATGGGACGGCCCCTTGTGTTTTACCAGGGCCTCGGGGATCTCTCTCGGGGGCTCCGGAACCAAAGCTTTGCGCTCTTTGCTCAGGATGAGTGGCGGGCGAACAGCCGTCTCACGATCAATTACGGACTTCGCTGGGAAGTAAATCCGCCGTTCACGGAGGAACGCGACCGCCTGAACACCTTTGTGCCAAACCAGCAGTCGACGGTGTATCCGGACGCGCCTCCCGGTGTCCTCTTTCCGGGTGACAAGGGCGTAGCGAAGCGACTCGCACCGATCCAATGGACGAGTTTCATGCCGCGGGTCGGTTTCGCGTGGAATCTGGACGGGAGCGGCAAGCTGGTGATCCGGTCAAGCTACGGGATCTTCTTTGACACGATGGCGAACGGGCAGGGCACAGCGTTTCAAGCCCCGGTCAGTTCTCTTCCGTGGACGCAGTTCATTCAGTTCAGCGGTCCCGGAACAACGTATGTGAATCCCTACGGAAATCAGCCCAAGCCGGAGCCGGGCACGTTCCTGCGGCCATCGACCGTGATCGCGATGTCGAAGGATGCCCAGCCGCCTTACGCGCAGAACTGGAACTTCTCGATTCAGCGGTTGCTGGGGAACAGCTACGTGCTCGAGATGCGGTACGTGGGGACGAAGGGAACCAAGCTGCCGCGCAACATCGAGGCGAATCCCGCGGTCTGGGGGCCGGGTGCGACCGCACAGAACGCTGATCGCAGGCGCATCTATGCGAACTGCCCGCCGGATGGCTCGCCTTGCCGGCTTGTTCACGTGGCGATGCTGTCGAATATTACGAATTCGACGTACCACGCCGGGCAAATCTCGCTGTCCCGGCGGTTCACCTCGGGCCTCGGCTTCAACGTCTCGTATTGGTTCTCCAAGACTCTGGACTACCTCTCGTCAATGAATCTGACGGGTGCGGCGGCGCGGCCCTTGTCCGGGGAAGTGGACATCGCCCAGAATCCGTTCAATCTGGCTGCCGAACACGGTCCTTCGCTCTTTGACGCCAGGCACCGCTTCGTTGCTAGCGGAAGCTGGGAGATTCCAACACCGAAATCGATGAGGGGCGTCGGGCGAGTGTTGCTTGCTGGGTGGCAATTGAACGGCATCGCGACTGCCTCGACCGGCACGCCGTTCACAGTCTTCGACAGCACGAATGTGTCTGGACAAGCCTCTCATCCGCCGATTTCGGGCTTCGCTGGAAGCCGGCCGGATGTGATTTCAAATCCGAATAAAGGACCGCACACCGTCGAGCAGTGGATTTCCCGGTCTGCGTTCCGCCGGCTGGATCCGGTGCTGGAAGCTGGAAAATTTGGGAACGCTGGGCGGAACATCGCGCGAGCGGATGGTGTCGCGAATGTGGATGTTTCGCTGTTCAAGAACTTTGATCTTGGAGAGCTGCGGCGGCTGCAGTTCCGGGCGGAATGCTTCAACATCGCCAATCACGCAAACCTTGGGCTTCCGGTGTCTGATTTGGCGTCGCCCAGTTTTGGCCGGATCCTCGAGGCAGCGCCGCCGCGCTTGCTGCAGTTTGGACTGAAGTTCCTTTTCTGAGGAGTGTGACGAAATGAAGCCGATGTACTTGCCCGATGTGGAGAATAATCCTAACGCCGAGGGAGCCTACGCCGACTTGATCAAGGCGGCGCGATCCGCCGGCCAGGAGGTGCCCCAGATTTGGCATCTTTTCGCGTACAAGCCGGATATGACGCAGCATCTGGAGCGGCTTACACACGCGGTGATGCGCGGGCCCTCGCCGTTGAGTCCTGGTTTCCGCGAGCTGATTGCGACGCTGACTTCCAAGCGCAACCAAACACCTTTCTGCGCGACGACACACGCCGCCTCTACGACCGAGCTCCTCGGCAATCGGGAACTGGTAGAGGCCGTCCTCCAGGATCCGCGCTCTGCGCCCGTGACTCCGGCTGAAAAGGCTTTGCTGACTTTCGTCGAGAAGGTCAATCACGAGTTCTGGAACATTGGAGAAGAGGATTTTGAGGCTTTACGGGCCGCCGGCTGGTCCGACGAAGCAATCTACGACGCAATTACTGTCTGCGCCCTGTTTAATTTCTACAACCGTTGGGTACGCAGCACGGGAGTGTCTCAGATGGGAGAAGAGGGCGTCCGGATCTCGGGCGAACGGATTGCCCGGACCGGGTATTTGCGAACGGATGCAGACGCCGCTATTGCATAACGAGTCCTTGGCTCTTTCGGCGGAGGAAGAAGTAAACACTTTGCTACGGCCAGAAGGCAGGTGCAGGCGGAGCGTCAACTGTTTGAAAAAACATTCCGCTCTTTTCCGGTAACGGATCTGAGCTGAATCGTTCCTTCTGCGCTTCGCCTCCTCTCTGGCCGCTCTCGTTCGCCAAACGTTGCGGCCCCCGGCTCAGCGTGTTGAAATGATATAGGACACCTTCCCGGAGGAGCTTTCGATTTGAGTCAGGCAATTCTCGCCCTGGAGGACGGGACCGTCTTCGAGGGCAGGAGCTTTGGTGCGCCTACAGAACGCCAAGGCGAGGTCGTTTTTAATACCTCCATTACCGGCTACCAGGAAATTTTCACTGATCCATCCTACGCCGGCCAGATCGTCGTCCTTACAAATCCCCAGATCGGAAATTATGGCGCGAACGCCGGCGACTGCGAGTCTGTCCGGCCCTTCGTCGAAGGCGTCGTCGTCCGGGAATGCTCCCCGCAAGCGAGCAATTGGCGTGCGGAACAACGCGCCGAGGCCTTCCTTGCCCAATACGACATCCCCATCATTTCTGAGATTGACACTCGCGCCTTAGTCCGCCACCTGCGAAGCCGGGGCGTGATGCGCGGCGTTCTGTCCGGGATCGGTGGAGACCCGAAGGAGCTCGTCGAACGGGCGCGCAACAGTCCGTCGATGTCCGGGCTCGACCTTGCAACTCGGGTTACCACAACCTCTATCTATGAATGGCGTGAGGGGATTACCCCCTGTTCCCCTTCGGAAGTTGTTCCTCCTGCCGCGAATCACGGTCTGCGGGTTGTTGCCTACGACTTCGGGATCAAGCGGAATATCCTCCGAAGGCTTGCCCATGCTGGTTGCCAGGTGACGGTGGTTCCTGCATCCACTCCCGCCGAAGACGTCCTTGCCTTAAAGCCGGACGGCGTCTTTCTCTCGAACGGTCCGGGTGATCCTGAACCCCTCGAATTCCAGGCGGCGCAGATTCGAAAACTAATTGGTAGAGTCCCCCTGTTC
>JADGHK010000456.1 GCA_019686145.1 Bryobacteraceae bacterium
TTGAGGGTCTTCACCTCGATGCGGAGTTTGGTCATTGGAGGATCTGCCCAAGCCGGGAGCGCCCAGGCGGCGATGGCTAGTACGACGAGAGCCAGTCTTCCCTGCATACGTTCAATTATGGCAAACGGGATGGGAACGGGGGAGACCGGAAATCAGGCGATGTCGGGCAGCAGAAAATGCTGAGCATCTCCGGCTGCTGCCGTTACGGCTTCGGCCGCCAGATATCCGCTCCGCACAGCGCCTTCCATGGTCGCCGGCCATCCGGTCTTCGTCCAATCCCCGGCAAGAAATAGATTCTGGATAGCCGTTCGGGACAGGGGCCGGGACTGCTCCAGTCCGGGCCTGGCGGAAAACGTAGCTCGCACTTCCTTGACGACGTGCGCCTTTTCCAAACGTGCATCCTTCACCCCGGGCAGAAACTCGGCAAGCTCCCTCAGGGCGAGATCGATAATGTCCTGACGCTGCATTTGCAGCAGAGATCGCGAAGCGCTCACGACAAGTTGAAGATAACGTCCCTGGCCCTTGTTGAAGAACCATTGCACCGTCCGGTCGAGCAGCGTGCCGTGCGGCAGAGACGTCACCCGGCGGTCGAACCAGAGGTGGATCCCTGTGATTGGCGAATGCTCGAATCCGTCCAGGTTCAATTCAAGCGAGGGCAGCAGCGCAGAGACCTTCTCGAACGGCAGAGCGCAGACGTAATAGTCCGCTGTGAGCGTTTCCCCATTCACAACGACTCCGCACACGCGCGAGCCCTGAACATTTATCTGCTCAACCGCTGAGCGCATCCGCAGCGAGACCGTCTTCATTCGACCCCATGCTTCCGATGCGTAAAGCTCGCCAAGCGGAATGGAGGGGATCCCCATCTCGTAGCCGCTCCGGCTTGCAAGAAATCCAAGCCAAAAGACCTGAAAGCCGTGCAGCGCGGACATGCGGTCCAGGTCTTCATTAATCGCGCTCACCAGGACTTGCCGCCAGAAACGGTCAATCGCTCTTTGAGACTGCTTCTTTTCCCGAAGCCAGTCGAGCATGGTAATGCTGTCCAGGTCGTTGCGAGTGTTTCGCTCTTTCCGAATGGCGAGCAGAGCGCGGGCAAGGGACAGCTTGTCGGAAAGTGTGAGGAAGCGGGCCTTCAGGAATGATTCGGTGAAATGCAGCGGCGCCGGGAAGCGTCCGGCGCGCAGTGTCGAGATCCGGCCGCCGGGTTCGATGAAGTGGAATTCGCGGTGGAAATTGATGTGGTCGGCGACTTCCAGGCGCGAATAGAAATCGATCAGATTGACGCAGCAGCGCAAGAGGACGTGCTGGCAGTTATCGATCGTTTCTGATTCGCCGGCTTCGGAACGTGGCAGCGTGTACGAGGCGGCGCGGCCACCGAGGAAAGGCCGGGACTCCAGGAGCGTCACCCGGTAGCGCACGAAGCCCAGGGCAGCTGCTGTTGCCAGGCCGGCAAGGCCGCCCCCCATGACCACGACTGACGGCTTCATACCGCCTCCTGCCGTTCGTATCGCGCTGTCAGCAGATTCCGGCACATGGCAATCGCATCAGTTCCAGTAGCCAAGGGCCAGTCCGGTGATCGAACCCGCAATCAGAGCGCCTGCGGGAAACGCCAGCATACCTAACCCAAGCCGCACGGGCCAGGCCCGCCCGCGCGAAACGAAAAGCACCAATCCCTGAAAAGCGACGATCGCTCCAAAGATCCCTGCCTGCATCACTGCGGGGACGGAGCACCAGGGACAGTGGGGGCCATCCGGATGATGAATATTGCAATGCTCGGCTGCGCCGGCCCAAAGGGACTTGCACCCGCAGGCGAAGAACCATCCGCAGAAATTGATAAAGAAGACTGCGGTTACTACAGCACAGGCGGTCAACATCAGTCCGTTACCGCTTCGCCGCTGTTGCATGCGTCACGCTGCGAATGACGTTCTCGATCAGCCGCAACCCGCAATCGCCTTCGAGGCTGAGAAGCGACTCGGGATGAAACTGTACCGCCTCAATCGGCAGTTCCCGATGCCGGATGCCCATAATGACGCCGTCGTCCGACTCTGCCGTAATCTCCAGGCACTCCGGCAACGTCTCACGCCTGGCAAACAGAGAGTGGTAGCGGCCCACCTGAAACTGCGGCGGCAAGCCTTCGAAGATCCCCACATTCCGATGAGTGACAGTCGATGGCTTTCCATGCATCGGGTAATCAAGTACGCCTAGCTCTCCTCCGAATGCCTCCACAATGCCCTGCAGCCCAAGGCACACCCCGAACAGGGGGAAGCCTCGCTGCGCCGCGAATCGGACGAGCTCGGGCACACCGAAGTCGCTCGGCCGGCCGGGTCCCGGCGACACGAGAATCAGATGAGGATTGATCTGCTCGATCAGCTCATGCGGAAAGCCGGCGCGATAGGTAATGACCTCCGCTCCGGTCTGACGGGCATAGTTGGCCAGCGTGTGTATGAAGCAGTCGTCGTTGTCGACGAGCAGCAGGCGGAGTCCCGCGCCGATGGGAGGGAGGCTTTTCTGCTGGTTCTCCGCGGAAGGAGGTCCCTGAAGAGCCCGGAAGAAACCGGTCGCCTTCAGGCGAGTCTCCTTCTCCTCGTTCTCCGGGATTGAGTCGTACAACAAGGTGGCGCCGGCGGGGTACGATGCCATTCCGTCGCGCAGATGGACGGTCCGGATCAGGATGCCCGTGTTCATGTCCCCGTTCAGGCCGAGAATTCCGACAGCGCCGCCATACCAGCCGCGAGCTGATTTCTCGAGATCTTCAATCGCCTGGGCAGCGGCTTTCTTGGGAGCGCCGATCACCGTGACCGCCCACATGTGGGTGAGAAACGCGTCCAGCGAATCAAAGCCCGGCTGCAGGATGCCTTCAACGTGGTCGACCGTATGAAACAATCCTGCATACGATTCGATGAGCCGCCGCCCGATGACGCGCACAGAGCCCGGGACGCAGACGCGCGACTTATCGTTGCGGTCGACGTCCGTGCACATTGTCAGCTCGGATTCTTCTTTGGTCGAATTCAGGAGCTCGCGGATGCTGTTGGCGTCGCGAATGGGATCTCCGGTGCGGCGCGCCGTTCCCGAGATCGGACACGTCTCGACCCGCCTGCCCTCGACGCGGACGAACATCTCCGGTGAAGCGCCGATCAGCTGTTCGTCGCCGAATTGCAGGAAGAATTCATAGGGGCTCGGACTGGCGTGCTGGACGCGTTCGAACAAATCCGAGGGCTTGCCGGAATAGGGCACCTGGAACGTCTGACGCAGGACCACTTCGTAATAATCGCCGCGGCGCATCCCCTCGCGAACCTTCTCGACCTTTTCCATGTATTCAGCGGGGGTGTGATCCGACGTCACCTCGGCGGGCGGGAGTACTGGCGCTGGGGGAACGG
>JADGHK010000457.1 GCA_019686145.1 Bryobacteraceae bacterium
GGCGTATCTCTCCACAGCCACACCACGTTTTCAAAGGAGAGCCTGGCGTTTATCCCTCACTACACCTGCCGGGTTCCCGTACTCCACGATACCGTGAACTGGTACAAGCGGCGGCACCGCCGCGAATGCGGGCGGGATATTGAGTTCCACCGGGCCTGGTGGACTCCGCCTCTGACTCCCCTGCAAGCCCTCCAGCTCGAGAAGGGCCAGATCGAAAGGCTGAACCTCAAACCGATGGTGTCGCTGACCGATCATGACAACATCGCGGCCGGGCAGATGCTGCACGCAGCGGACGCCCCGGGGAGCGTCCCCATCTCGGTTGAGTGGACTGTGCCTTACGGCTCCACATTCTTCCACCTCGGCCTGCATAACCTCCCGGCGGGTCTGGCGAACTCCATCTATGCCGAGCTGGCATCCTTTACGGCGCATCCCGTCGAATCGCGGCTTGGCCCGCTGCTGCACGATCTGAATGCCTTCCCGGGTATCCTCATCGTGTTCAACCATCCCTTGTGGGACGAGAAAGGAATCGGGACTTCGGAGCACGACGCGATGTTTCACCGCTTCATCAAGGCGTACGGTCCGTTGCTGCATGCCCTCGAATTGAACGGATGGCGCAAGTGGTACGAGAACCGGATGGTGATTCGCGTGGCCGAATCAACCGGGCATCCAGTGATCTCCGGCGGCGACCGTCACGGGTGCGAGCCGAACGCCGTCATCAACCTGACCAATGCAGCGACCTTCGACGAGTTTGCGGATGAAGTGCGAGACGGGCTGAGCCGTGTTCTGGTTCTCCCGCAATACCGGGAATCCCGAAAGTTTCGCATGATCCGGGCGATTGCGGACATACTCCGTCACGACGAGAGCCATCAATTCGGCTGGCATCGCTGGAGTGACCGGATCTTCTTCCGCACTTTGGAGGGTCAGACGGAGACGCTGGGGACCCTGTGGGAGAACGGCCAGGAGCCGGTCCTCATTCGGGAGTTCATACGCATCGTCCGATTGTTCGAACGCAAGAGCCTGCGTTTCGCCCTGCGACTGGCGCTGGCTGACCGGGAAGAAGTTGGCATGTGAAGTGAGACGCCCTTCCGCCTGGCCGGATGCATCTGACAAAATGAAAATATAAGAAAACGTTGAAGAGGAAGCAGTTGAACGGATGGGCCGGTTGTACAGCCGTGAGGAGCTGATCGCCGCGCGTAGCGAATGGAAGCGTGCGGGGAAGACAGTTGTTTTCACCAATGGCTGCTACGACATCCTCCACCGCGGCCACATCCGCCTGCTTGAAAGCGCGCGCTCTCTCGGCGACGTCTTAATCCTGGGTTTAAACACGGATGGAAGCGTTCAGAGGCTGAAGGGGCCGTCGCGGCCGCTTTTGCCGCAGGCCGAGAGGGCAAGGCTGCTCATGGCTCTTGCGGCCGTCGATGCGGTCACGTTCTTCGACGAAGACACCCCGCGCGAACTCATCTCCCAGGTTCTTCCCGACATCCTCGTAAAAGGTGCGGACTGGTCGCACTTCATTGCCGGGAGGGAAGAGGTGGAGGCTGCCGGCGGAAAGGTGATGGCGCTTCCCCTCGAACCGGGATTCTCGACAACAAGCGTGGTGGAGGAGATCCTGCGGCGCACGCAATAAAGCATGATTCATCCCGCCATCCGAGATCTCTTCCAGAGCGCCGGACGCAATGCCGCGTTTCAGGAGCTAGTGCGACGGCTGATCACCCAGCCCCAGGCTGCGGCTTCTCTTTCCGGCCTTACAACGACTGCCAAAGCTCTGTACCTCGTGCTGCTTTGGCAGGCGACGGAGCGCCCCCAGCTCGTCATCGTAGACGGAAATCGCCAGGCGGAGATGCTTTTCGAGCTTGTGGAGACGTTCTACGATCTGCTTGTCCTCGACAGGGAGTCGATCCGGCCCCAGTTGGTGCCCGCGCTGGACGTTCTGCCCGGGCAGAAGCTGTCGCCGCACGCGGAGATCACGGAAAAGCGGGCGATCGGTTTGTGGAGGCTCGCAACGCGGCGTGTCCCGATTACGATTACGCCAGTCGCTTCCGCGTTATTGCGCACCGATTCCGCCGACTTCTACCGACAGCTCGCCCTCACGCTGAGGAACGGGGATGAAGTCCCGCTGGAGGACGTTGTTGCGCACCTGGAAAGCATCGGCTACGAGAGGCGCGAGCCCGTTGAGATGGTGGGCGAGTATTCGGTGCGGGGCGGCATCCTCGATGTATTCCCGGCGGAAAGCGCGCGTCCCGTGCGAGTCGAGTTTTTCGGCGATCTCATCGAATCGATGCGCCGTTTCGACGTTGAAACGCAGCGGTCTGTCGTAAAGACGGAGGAGGTTACGGTCCTACCTCTGACCGAGGTGCCGCGCAACAGGGGAGTCCTGATGGAGCTTGCGGCGAAAATCGGCAGCAGGGACATCGTACCGGGTGAGGCCTTCCCAGGATGGGAATTTGCGATGCCGCTAGTGAGGCCGCGAACCTCTTCCATCCTCTCGATGATCGACTCACCCCTCCTGATCTTTGACGAGCCGGAGCAAACCAGCGCTGCTGCAGAGCGGCTTTGGAAACGTCTCGAGGAACCCGACCGGCAGGGCTATTGTCCGCCCTCGGAGTTATTCTTCCGATGGGAGGAGCTTCTGGAGCAGGCGTCCGGAAGGAGTCAGCTGCAACTTCGCGAGCTGGAGCTGCTCACTCCGGGCTCGGAGCCGTCTCTTCATATTCCAACGAGACCGTCCACGGCGTTCCGGGGCAACATGAGTATTGCGGCGGCTGAATCCCGCACGCTTGTCGAGGCAGGGAACCGGGTCGTGTTCTTCGCCACGTCGACGGGTGAGCTGGAGCGCTTTGCGGACATCCTCCAGGAGTATTCCATCCCATTCCAGCTGGGCATCGAACCCTCGGATACGACGCCTGAGTACCTGGCCGCCCGGGCCTACATGGCTGGAAGCGTCGCGAGCACGTACCTTGTCAAAGGACGCGTGCGGCGGGGTGTTGTGCTGCCGGAGGCGAACCTGGCTGTCTTTGGCTCCGAAGACCTGTTCGACACTTCGGACCTCGTATCGCGGGCAGGGCCGTCTGCTGCGCGCGCGTCGGCTTTCGCCGCCGATCTTGCCGATCTGAAGCCGGGGGATTACGTTGTGCACGCCACCCACGGCGTCGGGCGATTCCTCGGGCTTCGGGAACTGGATCAAGGCGACGGAAAGGCCGACTTCATGCTCCTCGAGTACGCAGGCGACGCCAAGCTGTATGTGCCTCTCCTGCGCATGGATCTGGTCCAGAAGTACCGCGGCGCGGGAGAAAGCACTCCCTCGCTCGACCGCCTTGGCGGGGCCACCTGGGCCCGAACGAAGAGCCGCGTCAAGGCAAAGATGCGG
>JADGHK010000458.1 GCA_019686145.1 Bryobacteraceae bacterium
GCGGTGTGCTGACAGCGGGCGTCTTCAGGCAGGAGGACCGGCGGGTTCTGGGACGCTGGCCGATGGAGCGTTCCTTCCTGCAGTCGGTCACCGGGGGCCAGCTCTAGGTGACCGGCGGCGTCCTCTGCTGCGGCAATCTTGTCGTCGACATTCTTGTCCGGCCGGTTGAACAAGTCGTCTTTGATACGACGACGTGGGTGGAGGACATCTCTCAGCACATCGGCGGAAATGGCGCCAACACCTCGTTCGCGCTGGGGAAACTCGGTGTTCCCGTCCGGCTTGTCGGCGTAACCGGCCGGGACTCATTTGGCGATTGGGTCGTCAGGCAGCTTGAAGCCGTCGGCGTCGACACGAAGTACGTGCTTCGCAAGGACGTGCCGACTGCTGCCACAGTCGGGCTTGTCAAACCAACCGGGAGCCGCGCTTTGCTGCACAGACCCGGTGTCAGTGCTCACTCCTTCGAGGTTCCCGTCGAGTTTACCGCTGATCTGACAGCCGGATTCCAGCACTTTCACCTTGCCAACCCGTTCGCTCTGCCGCTGCTTCGCGCCCACGCAGGCGAGACGATGCGTAGCGCGAGGCAAGCCGGTTTGCGGACCAGTCTCGATATGGGATGGGATGCCAGAGGCGAATGGATGAAAGTGATTGAGCCGTGCCTTCCTCATACAGAATTTCTGTTCATGAACGAAGATGAGGCGCGGCGGATCAGCGGATGTGCCGATGCCGGGTCCGCGGCGCGCCGGTTCCTCGACGCGGGCGCTGGGGTTGCGGTGGTGAAGCTGGGAGCGGCAGGGTGCTCTGTTTTTACCGCAAGCGAGGAGTTTACGGTTCCTGGCTTTCGCGTGGATGCCGTTGACACTACCGGCGCTGGCGATTGTTTTGTAGGAGGCTTTCTCGCTGGCCTTTATCGCGGCGTCTCGCTGCGGGAAGCCGCGCGCCTGGCCAACGCCGCAGGAGCCCTGAGCGTCACGCGTCTCGGCGCAACCACCGGGCTCCTTTCCTATCCGGAAACAGTTTCCTGGATGGGTCGTACGGCGGCCTCACGGTGATTTAACGGCAGGCGCACAGGCCCGGGCTATGCGAAGATCGCCTCATGCACCTCCCCTGCGACATCCGTCAGACGGAAGTCACGTCCGGCGTATCGATACGTCAGCTGCTTGTGATCGAGTCCCATGAGCGCGAGCAAGGTGGCATGCAGGTCGTTCGTGTGCATGCGGCCCTCGACGGCTTTCACCCCGAGCTCATCCGTCGCGCCGTAGCTGAATCCCTTCTTCACGCCGGCGCCCGCGAGGAACATCGCATACCCGGTGATGTTATGATCGCGCCCGTCCGGTCCTTGCGCCATCGGAAGGCGGCCGAACTCTGACCCGAAGAGAACCAGCGTTTCATCGAGCAGGCCTCGCTGCGCAAGGTCGGTGAGAAGCGCCGAAGTCGGCTGGTCGATTTGCCGGCAGCGTTCGATGAGGCCCTTGTGCAGATTGGTGTGATGGTCCCATCCGGACTGGCAGATCTCGACAAACCGCACCCCCGCCTCGGTCAGACGCCTTGCCATCAGACATTGCCGCGCGAATGAGCCTTCCGGACCCGGCTTGACGCCGTATGCGTCGAGCACGTGCTGCGGCTCGGTCGAAATATCGAGCAGCTCCGGGAGCTTGCCTTGCATGCGGAAGGCGAGCTCGTATGACTCGATGATCCCATCCACGGGTTCAGGCGCGTCAGGGCTGATCGCCAGGTCGCGGTTCATTGCCTGTATCAAGTCGAGCTGATTCCGCTGCATCCGGGCTGATGATGCCGGTTTCAGATTGGAAAGGAATCCGCTGTCGCTGATCCTGGTGCCCTGATATTGGGCAGGAAGGAACGCGCTTCCGTAGTTCACTGCCCCGCCGAAATTCGGCGGCGGGTTGATTGTCACGTAGCCAGGCAGATCCTGATTCTCGGTTCCCAGGCCGTACAGCAGCCATGCTCCCATGCTGGGACGTGTCAGGGCGGCGTTTGCGCTCCCAGTGTGTAATTGAACGACTGCCTGCGGATGAGCTGGCGTATCGGTATGGAGGCCACGAATCCAGCAGAGTTCGTCGGCATGTTTCGCGATGTGCGGCAGCAGTTCCGAAAACCATGACCCGGACTGTCCGTACTGCTTGAACTGAAACTTTGACGGGGTCAGCACGCCGCCGCCAGGCCCGGACTTTCCCGCATTTTTCTGCAGCTCCGGTTTGTACTCGAACGTGTCGAGGCTGGACATCGCGCCCTCCATGAAGAGGAAGATGATGCGCTTTGCCCGCGGCCGGAAATGTGGCTGCTTGCTTGCGAGTGGCTTGTTCGCGGCCTGGAGCATAGCCGAGAAAGCCAGATAACCGAAGCCGGCTCCCGCAGAGCGCAGGAGCGTTCTGCGGGAAGGAAGAACGGAACGCGGAGTCAACATATCCCCTAATCTCCCAATCTCATCGAATGAATCGAAACTCGGCAGACGCATAGAGCGCCTGAATGAAATCCAGCCACGCTGCCGACCGGGCATTGTCAGCTTGCACGCTCTCTTCCGGCAGAGCGTATTCAGTTCGGTCCACGTTGTCCGGGTCGTCCGGATCGTCTGGCTGTGGCGGTGGTAAAGACGCCGCCGCTGCGACCGGCGCCTTCGGCGGTTTGGTTGCGTACGCAGACTCCGCCGTTTTGAGAAACGCCGCCGCGCGTGCGATCTCACGGCTCGTGGGCAGACGATTCAGCACAAGGCGGTAGGCTTGCCGGATTCGCTGCTCTGTCGTGCGCTTCGGATCGGAGAGCAGCGAGTTCGCGAGCGCCAGCGCCTGCCGCCGTACGAACGCGGAGTTCAGCAAGTAGAGCGCTTGTGTCGGAACAGTCGTTCCGTCCCGCTGGCCGGTGACCAGCGTCTGGCTTACCGGATCGAAGGGTTCGAGCGACCGCGGTGTAATGCCGCGTGCCAGAGGCAGGTAGATGGATCGGTAAACGCTTCGGTCTGCCGCCTCATGAAGCGATCGCGATTCGAGACCGTTGTCCCGGATCTCGACCATTTTGAATTGCGAGACGGCGGAGCCGGCTGGTGGCCGTAGCTCCAGCCTGCCAGCCGAGGCGAGCATCGCATCCCGAATCTCTTCCGCCTCCAGCCTTCGCGGTGAATGCCTCCAGAGCAGACGATTCTCAGGATCCGCTTCGTGGTTTGCCGCCAGCTTGTCCGCGCTCAAGCGGTACGTGTGGGACATCACCAGGTCCCGCACGAGGCACTTCAGGGACCAGCCGTCGCGAATGAACTTGCTTGCGAGGTAGTCGAGCAATTCGGGATGGGAGGGCCGGTCGCCGTTTCGTCCGAAGTTGTCGACGGT
>JADGHK010000459.1 GCA_019686145.1 Bryobacteraceae bacterium
GGCGGTCCGGTTATCAAGAACAAGCTGTTCTACTTCGGTGCTTATGAGGGGACCCGGCAGCGCACTGGCGGATCCGGCATTTTCGATGTTCCGACCCAGCGCGTTCGGAGCGGCGATTTCAGCCAGAGCGGTACGACCATCTACGATCCGCTGACTGGCTCCCCGTTCCCGGGCAACGTGATTCCGTCAAATCGCATCAGCAACGCTGCCCGAATCCTGATGGAGAAACTTCCGCAGCCGAACCTGCCTGGCGAGCGGCAGAACTACTTTGCGGGTGCAACCGGTATCTTCGACCGCAACAACTACGACTACAAGATCAACTGGAACCGCAACGAGCGTCACTCGATCTGGGGCAAGTCCTCGTACCTCGTTGCTGACGTCACTGGCTATGGCGCGTTCGGCGAGCTCATCGGACCGAGCGTGGTTCAGGATCCTGGTACGGGCCACACGTTCACGCAGCTCCACACGATCGGCCACACCTACACCATCTCGCCGACCTTCCTGTTGGAGCAGACCGTCGGCTTCACACGGCAAAGCCAGCACGTCATTGGTCTTGACTACGGAACCAACTGGGGTACTGACGTTCTCGGTATTCCGGGCACGAACGGAGCCGACATCCGCTACAGCGGAATGCCGAACTTCAATTTCGGATATAGCAACGTCGGCAACTCTCAGACCTGGATTCCGCTGTGGCGAGTTGAGCAGACCACCACGCACAGCACCAACTTCAGCCTCATCAAGGGTTCGCACGACATCCGCTTTGGCTTCAACCTGGTTCGCTTTAATTTGAACCACTGGCAGCCGGAAACGGGGAACCCGAGAGGCAACTTCGACTTCAACGGGAACCTCACCTCGGGCGGCCAAACGCCAACCCCCTACAACACGTTTGCTGCCTTCCTGCTGGGCATGCCCCGCACCGTCAGCAAGAGCCTTCAGTACATCGACATGACCGGCCGAGAGTGGCAGTTTGACTGGTACCTCCGCGACCGCTGGCAGGTCTCGCGCAAGCTGACGCTGAGCCTGGGCGTGAAGTACGCCTACTACCCGCTCATGAAGCGCCGTGGTTCCGGCCTCGAAAGGCTAGACCCCGAGACCGGCCTGGTTTACCTGGGTGGACGCGGAGACATCCAGGAAGATGCCGGCATTCAGATCAACACTCCCGGATTTGCGCCGACCGTTGGCGTCGCTTACCGTGTGAATGACAGCATGGTGATTCGCTCGGGCTACGGCCTCACCTGGGATCCGCTGCCCTTCTCCCGGCCGTTGCGCGGATTCTATCCGTACACGATTACCGCGGAGTTCACGTCGCCGACCGAGAACCAGGCCGTCACCACCCTGGATCAGGGCATCCCGGCGTTCACCGGACCCGATCTCAGCAGCGGTGTGGTTCAACTGCCGAATAGCGTGACGACAAGGAGCCCGTGGGGCAACATCAACCGTGGGTACATCCAGAGCTGGAACTTCACGATCGAAAACAGGCTCCCGAGCAACATCGTCACCACAATCGCTTATGTCGGCACGCAGAGCACGAACATGCTCGCCGAGCGCAACATCAACGCTGGCGCGCCTGGCACGCCCAACACTCAGCTTCCGTATGCGCTGAAGTACGGGCGGACCATTGGGCTCGCGATGTGGGACGGCTGGCTCAGCTCCAACTATCACTCGCTGCAGCTCAGCCTCAACCGCCAGTTCTCGAACGGGCTGTTCCTGAAGGGCGCCTATACCTTCAGCAAGGCCATCAATATGACGGACGAGAACGGGTGGGCTTCGGTGTCCTGGAACTGGGGTCCCTCGATTGAGAGGAACCGTGCCCTCGCTGGATACCACCGGTCTCACATCCTCCAGCTCGCCTACGTCTACGAGCTTCCGTTCGGAAAGGGCAAGCCCTTCTTCACTGACGGTCTGATCGGCAGGATCGTGGGTAACTGGTCTGTCAGCGGAATGTTCTACGCATACACCGGCAATCCGTTCACCTTGAGCGGCGGCGGAGCTTGCAACTGCCCTGGCGGCACGCAAACCCCGAACCAGGTGAAGGCGGATGTGAAGAAGATCGGCGACTTTGGTCCGGGTCAATACTACTACGACCCGACGGCCTTCGCTGCCGGTCCCGCGAACCAGTTCGGCAATGTCGGCCGGAACACCCTGATCGGTCCGGGCCGCATTGGCACGGACATGAGCCTCGCCCGAATCTTCCCGATCGGCGAGCGCTTCAAGTTCGAGCTCCGCGGCGATGCCTTCAACCTGACCAACACGCCGGCGTTCGCGAATCCGATCGCCAACGTGACGGATCCGAACTTCATGCAGGTGCGTTCGACGGTTGCCCTCAGCGAGCGTCAGCTCCGCGTGGGCGGCGTGCTTCGCTTCTAGCAGGAAGCCGGCTCGGCTGTTCGACGGGCGCAGGGTCTTCGGGCCCTGCGCCCTTATCATTTTCGGGTCTAGACTTTGTCGGGCTCGGGGTGAATCCAGGGCTTGCGGTAGGGCCTGCGCATCAGCCGCGTCGCTTCCTCATCCCCGACGATTTGCTGTCTGTGCGGATCAATTGTCAGGGACCGCCCAAGGTTCATTGAGAGATTCGCCAGAATGCAGCTTGCCGTGGAGATGTGCCCTTCTTCGATATCCGCGACGGGTTTCGTGCCGGCATCGATCGAAGCCAGGAAATTCTTCATGTGGTACCGGATTGCCGGAGCTACATGCCTCTCGAGATCCTTTTCGGTTTTGTCCTCCGGGTATTGTTCCAGCTCGTACGTGACGTCGCGATGAATTGGCTCTCCCTGTAACGGGATGAAGTCGTAGCTCATCACGCTTGCCTTCAGCGTTCCCTTGTCACCGTAGAAGGTGGCGCCCCAAGGATATTTGGGATCGGGCGGATGGCCCCAGGTTCGATGCTGCCAGACGACCTTGACTTCACCAAAGTCGAAGGTAGCTGTCTGTGTATCGGAGATATTGGCCTTGCTCGCCTTGTCGACCAGAATGCCCCCGGTTGACGAGATGGTTTTGGGCCAGCCGAGGCCAAGCATCCAGCGCACCATGTCCAGCATATGAATGCACATGTCGCCGACAATACCGTTGCCGTACTCCATGAAGGCCCGCCAGCGCCTCGGGTGGACGAGTTCGTTGTACGGGCGCATGGGGGCAGGTCCGGTCCACATCTCGTAGTCGAGGTACTCGGGTGGCGCCGTGTCGGGCGGATTATTCCGCGCGCGCATGTGGTAATAGCAGTAAATTTCCACCAGCCCGATCGTGCCGAGCCTGCCTTCTCGCAGGATCGTGTCCTTCGCCTCAACGAGGTGCGGCGTGCTGCGCCGTTGAGTTCCCACCTGCACGACCCGGTTA
>JADGHK010000460.1 GCA_019686145.1 Bryobacteraceae bacterium
CGCCACCACTTGATGGAGAAAACGACGATCGGAACATCCACAAAGATGAAGATGGAGAGGACCGCCGCAATCCGGGCGCGCTGCGTCGGATCTTCGATCGCCTTGCGTAGCATCATGTACCCGGCATAGGCCAGCCACAGAATCAGCATCGACGTCAGGCGGGCATCCCAGGTCCACCAGATTCCCCAGATGATGCGCGCCCAGATCATGCCGGTAATCAGGTTCACCGCCCCGAAGGCCAGCCCCACTTCCGTCGCCGCGACGGCCAAGTCGTCGTAGCGCAAGTTGCGCCGGACCAGATATAGAACGCTGGCGGCCAGTGCAACAAAAGCGCATACGAACGCTGTCCATGCGGCAGGAACGTGGAAGAAGATGATGCGGAAGATCGCCCCCTGAAACGCCTCATCCGGAAGCTGCAGCAACATAACGTACAAGTTGTAGGAGAGGAGCGCCGCGGCTATGACCGCGCAACCGATCATGAATTGCTGGCGAAAGGCGATCATAACTTCAGTTTAGCGGTTCTCGAGGCTGCCCGCCTTCATTCCGCTTGACTGATGTGCCATGATAAAGGAACAAGTTCCTTTCGGTGCCCTGGACAGAGTCTGGTCCGGATCCCTTGCTATTGCTTTGCAGTCCGCCCGGGGACTCTGCTATGCTATTTGGGGTATAGAAAGAAAGAGAGATTAAGGTAAGACGAGGAGTATCTAGTCTGGCATGGCGCTGGCGACAGATGTGAAAAGGCAGGTGATCTCGAAGTACCGTATACATAAGACTGACACGGGGTCGCCAGAGGTTCAGGTTGCAATTCTGAGTTCGCGGATTGCTCAGCTCACTGAGCATTTTAAGACGCATCGGAAAGATCACCATTCCCGGCGGGGCTTGTTGAGCTTGGTAGCTCGGCGGCGCCGTCTTTTGAACTACCTGAAGACCCATGACGTGGAGAGGTATCGGAACCTCATCCAGAGTCTGGGTATCCGGCGCTAGGCTGAAGCTGGAACTCCGAGCGGGCGAGAGCCCGACGTTGTCCATCGTCCTACCCTGGGAACTCCTGGACACCGCCCCGGTTCAAACCCGCCGGCGACGCCGTGCGGTGCAAGTTGCTTACTTGCACCGGCATCAGATCTGCAGCGGCATCCCCACGCGATTCACTCCAGTCTCCTTGATCGGGCCAAGCCGCGCCGGCAGCGGAATAAGTCGCCCGGTACGGCCAGAAGTTGATACTGCGCAATCGCAAGCAGGATGGAATGTCGTCTTGGCCGCGATTGGAGGAAAGACATGATTCACACCGTAGACGTTGACCTGGACGGTCTAACGATCACTCTCGAAACAGGAAAAATAGCAAAGCAGGCAAACGGCGCTGTTGTCGTTCGCTCCGGCGACTCAGTGGTCCTGGTGACCGCTTGCGCTGCAGAGGAGCCTAAGCCGGGAGTCAGTTTCTTCCCGCTCACTGTGGACTACCGGGAGTACACTTATGCCGCGGGACGGTTTCCCGGCGGCTTCATCAAGCGCGAAGGCCGCCCGTCCGAAAAAGAAATTCTTACGAGCCGTCTGATTGACCGGCCCATCCGTCCTCTGTTCCCGGAAGGCTTCGCCAACGAGACACAGATCATCGCGATGGTGCTCTCGGCTGATCCGGAGCGCGATCCCGGTATTCTGGCAATCGTCGGGGCAGCTGCCGCTCTGGCAATTTCCGACATCCCGTTCCACCACCTTCTGGGCGGCGTTCGCGTCGCGCTGCTCAATGGGAAGCTTGTGCCGAATCCCACCTATGCGGAAGTCAAAGACTCCAAGCTGAACATCGTGGTGGCGGGCACCGAAGACGGTATTGTGATGGTGGAAGCCGGCGGCAATGGCGCCTCGGAAGCAGAGGCCGTCGACGCCATCGACTACGGCCACCAGTGCTGCAAGAAGATCATCGCAGGCATCCGCGAGCTGGTGCAGAAAGCCGGCAAGACAAAGTGGGAATTCACGCCGCCGCCCATTAATCAGGAGCTGTACGACAAGATTTCGGCGGAATACCGCGAATCCCTCAGCGACGCCCTCAACACGGAGAAGTACAAGAAGCTCGAGAGCTACCACAAGGTTGCCGAGCTGAAGAAGCAGGCTGTCGAATCCGTCAGCGAAGAATTGCGCGAAGAAGCGGGCAAGCTCTTCGACATGCTGAAAGAGCGCATCTTCCGCGATGAGATGCTGAAGGATCGCCGCCGCCCGGACGGGCGGGCCTTCGACGAGATTCGCCCCATCACCTGCGAGGTCGGTCTGCTTCCTCGTACTCACGGCTCCGCTCTGTTTACCAGAGGCGAGACCCAGGCGCTGGTTACAACCACGCTCGGCACGAAGGAGGACGAACAGAGGATCGAACTCCTGGATCCGAACGAGCTTTCAAAGCGCTTCATGCTGCACTACAACTTCCCGCCGTTCTCGGTCGGCGAAGTGGGCTTCATGCGAGGTCCCGGGCGGCGTGAAATCGGGCACGGGGCTCTGGCGGAGCGGGCAATCGCGCCGGTGATTCCCGACGAGAAGACGTTCCCGTATACGCTGCGCGTCGTCAGCGACATCCTTGAATCGAACGGATCGAGCTCGATGGCGAGTGTCTGCGGAGCGACGCTCTCTCTGATGGACGCCGGTGTTCCCATCACCGCCCCGGTGGCCGGCATCGCCATGGGACTGGTGAAAGAAGGCGACGACTACGCCATCCTCACAGACATCGCCGGAGCCGAAGACCACTACGGCGACATGGACTTCAAGGTAGCCGGTACGCGGGACGGCATCACTGCCCTGCAGATGGACATCAAGGTCCCGAATGTCACCACCGAACTGATGCGGGAGGCCCTGGAGCAGGCCCGCCGGGCGCGCCTGTTCATTCTCGACAAGATGCTCGAGACGATCCGCGAGCCTCGCGCGAAGCTGTCGCCTCATGCGCCGCGCATCTACACGCTTACCATCCCGGTTGACAAGATTCGAGAGCTGATCGGACCCGGCGGCAAGGTGATCCGCAACATCGTAGACACGACCGGCGTGAAAATCGATGTCGAGGATGACGGCAAGGTGAACATCTTCGCCGCGGACAGCGAATCGGCAAACCGCGCGATTCAGATGGTCACCGACATCGCCGCCGTAGCGGAGGTCGGCAAGACTTACCTCGGCAAAGTCGTCCGCATCGTCGATTTCGGCGCCTTCGTCGAAATCTTCCCTGGCACCGACGGTCTCCTGCACATCAGCGAAATCTCAGAGAACCGGATCAAGAACGTGAAGGACGAGCTGAAGGAAGGCGACCAGATTCTCGTGAAGGTGCTGGCGCTCGAAGGCAACAAGATCAAGCTCAGCCG
>JADGHK010000461.1 GCA_019686145.1 Bryobacteraceae bacterium
GCGGCGCGGATCCGCCGCTCGCTGAGCGCTCGTTCGATTGCCGGTATCAAACGATGAAGACGCTGCTTCAGCACATAGTCGGTGGCGCCCTTCTTCAGCGATTCCACCGCGATTTCCTCGCCAAGCATTCCGGATACAAAGATAAAAGGAGTGTAGGGGCACAAACGCCGGGCCATCTCAAGAGCGTCTGTGCCATCAAAATCCGGCAAAGCAAAGTCAGAAAGAATTACGTCATAGTGCCTGCTTGTCAGCGCTTCCTGGAACGCGTCTCTGGTCCCCACCCGTTCGGCTGTAAAAGGCATTTCCCATTCCTGAAGGTGCTTTAAGACTAGATCCACATCAAGAGGATTATCTTCGAGCAAAAGAATTGATATCGGCCGCATTGCACCTACCGTCGGAGCTTTCGCTCCCTCGGCGGTTCGATTAAGGCTGAAGAGATCCGCCGAGTTCCTCGACAGCCGTTAGAAATTCAACCAAACCCTCTGATGGCTTTCAATACTCCTAAACCACCGATTGGCGAAGCAACTTCTCCGAGAGGCATCAGTTTGTGCCGGGTAACTGCCAGAGCTGCTGTGGGGACATACCTTACTCGCGCGGCTCAAACAGCTTTCCGTAACTGTTGTTCCAAAGCTTGTATTTGTTTGAATATTTCCACGCCAAAACTTCGTGGATAATTCCATGTTTGCATTCATTACGATTGGTTGCGAGACCTCCTCGTGTGAACCGCCTGTACTCGCAGCGCTCGCGTCTCTTTCTCATTGACCGCTTCAATGATGTAGTAAGACGCGAGAGCGAGATGTTTTTGATCACGGAAACCGAGGGTCTATCGAGCGTGCGAACGGCGCTGCTGGCGCGGAAAAAGAAGATAGCTTTTGAATACTACGAACGAAGGCGAAACCAGGGTAGGGCAACTCGAGCACTTTGAGGTGCGCTCATCCGGAGAAAACCTGATAACTGCCTACTCCTTCCCAAAGTTCCGGTAGGCTTCGTCAAGGATCTCGACAACGTGCGCCACACGCTGGCCCCGTCCCTGCTTCCGGACTCCCGCGGCGAGCTGTATCATGCAGCCCGGATTTGCGGTGACGATGACTTCAGCACCGGTGCTGTTCACGTACCGCATCTTCTTCTCGAGAATCTTCATGGACATTTCATTCTGCACAACGTTGTATATTCCGGCGCTGCCGCAGCAGAGATCGGATAGAGGCATCTCTCGCAAAGTCAGCCCTGGAACGCTCTCGAGCAGCCGGCGCGGCTGCACGCGCACGCGCTGACCGTGCGCCAGATGGCAGGAGTCCTGATAAGTGGCGACGACGGGGACGGGCCCCATCTGTCGATTCAGTTCGATAGACGCAAGGAACTCATTTACGTCCTTCATCTTGCGCGAGAAGCATCTTGCTTTTTCCGCGTAGGCAGGGTCGTGCTCGAGAAGTTCATGGTACTCCTTCAGCGTGGAGCCGCAGCCCGCCGTATTTGTGATGATGGCATCGTACTTGCTCGGGTCAATCGCATCGATGTTGGCGCGCGCCAGCTTGAGCGCCTCATCGCGAAGACCGGCGTGAACATGCAGCGCTCCGCAGCAGTTCTGGTTGGCGGGAATATCGACCTCGCAGAAGTTCTTCTGCAGGACTCGTACTGTCGCCTCGTTCAGCCTCGCAAAAGAAACGTTCGCGATGCAGCCGGCCAGGAAGGCGACTCGGTATTTCCGCTGACCCTCTGCAGGGAAGGTCTTACCGATATTTCTAAAGAAGAACGGAGCTTCAGCGGCGGGTGCGAGAGACTCGATTTCGCTAAGGCGGCCCATCAGGCGCAGCAAGCCGGAGGACTGCACCAGCTTGCGGAGCCCCGTCGACTCGTAGAGATAAAGAAATGTGCCGGCTAGCCGCAGCATTGCGGGTGAGGACAGGAGGTGTCCGAATACAAACCGGCGCACGAGGCGCGTCCGAAGGGGGCGCTGTATCTTCGCCTCGATCTGGGCACGAGCCGCTTCCACCATACGCCCATACGGGACACCGGAAGGGCAGGCCGTTTCGCATCCGCGGCAAGCGAGGCACAGGTCGATATGCTCGATGTAGGACGGCCCGATCTCCATCTTCCCCTCGGCAACCTGCACCATTTGATATATGCGCCCGCGCGGCGAGTCCATCTCTAAGCCCAGTTCCCGATACGTGGGGCAGGCGTTGAGGCAGAGACCGCAGTGAACACACTTATCCAGGTCTGCCTGTCTCGGGCCGGTTTTCATGACCTCCAGATCAGATGCGGCCATGCAGCCTTCCTTTGTTTAGCAGATTGTTGGGATCAAACATTTGCTTGATGCGCTGCATGGTAGCAAGCTCAGGACCAGGATCGGGCCACAGCATCAGGTACTCCTTGTGGGACTCCGGAGCAAAATCGATCACGCACTTCCATTCCTGCCCCTTGCTTCGGGACGCCCACTCGCCGGCCTCCTCGGGTTTGGTAAAGTGCGCATACCCGACGCCCGTTCCGGCACGCGCCACCAGCGGTACACTTAAGGTCCCGGCCAGGAGCCTCATTTGCTGAAGCGACGATGATACTCTCACTACCGTCCCCAACGGGTAATCATCGAGGAACGCTGGCGTGAATTCCTGGACGCTGTGCCAGAGTACAGTTTCCGCGTCGCCTTCAATCGTCTCAAACCCGGACAGTTCCCGAGCGTAGCGATCGAGGAGTGCTGCGTTCCCTCCCGCTCGCAGCAGGAGCAGCCAGCCCTCTTGCCCGATCCTTTCCGCTGCAGCCGGGTTCAATATATCCATGGCCGACGGCTGCAGAACGCTACGCAGGATTTCATCCCTGGCATTGAACACTTCGTCTACGGTCTCGAAGCGGCGGCAGAAGGAGAGCGAGTGTGCCGGCGCCGGGATGACTTTGAAGTTCACTGTTGCAATGGCAGCGAGTGTGCCGTAGGACCCGATCATCAGCTTGCCCATATCAAGTCCGGCCACATTCTTGACAACCATCCCGCCGGTCTGGATGAGCTTGCCTTCGAGGGTGGCGTAGGTCATGCCAATGACGAAATCGCGCACGCCTCCGTATTGCCTTCGCCGCGGCCCGCTCGTATTCGCGGCGACTACTCCTCCGACAGTGGCCTGAGAGGCGAAAGGCGGATCAAGAGGCAACATCTGTTTGTGTTCAGCGAGCAGATTCTGCAGCTCCCGCCACGGCATCCCTGCCTCCACACTGATTGTGAGGTCCCTGGGCTCGTACTGCCGGAGGCGGTTCAAGTTCTGGGTGGAGACACAAACGTCCGCATCGCTGATGGGTCCTCCCATGGAGGACTTTGAGAACGCCCCTCCCAGCCGGATCCGGCGG
>JADGHK010000462.1 GCA_019686145.1 Bryobacteraceae bacterium
GGCATCTCCAGCCGCCGGGACCGTGAGTATCTGCTGGATATCGGGCGCCGTACGTGGCGTTACTTTGAGACCTTCTCGACGCCGCGGCATCGCAACCTCATTCCCGATAACTATCAGGTTGACACAGGCGCTTCCGCTGCCCGGATTTCTCCAACCAACCTGGGCCTCCTGATGAATTCGCAACTGGCTGCGGTCGACCTCGGATTCCTGAGCTGTGAGGACCTGGTCAGATGCTCGCGGAACGTCATGGAGTCGATGGAGCAAATGGGGCGCTTCCGCGGCCACTTTTACAACTGGTACGACACGGAGACGCTCGCGCCGCTCTGGCCGCCCTACGTTTCCACGGTCGACAGCGGAAACCTGGCAGCGAGCCTGATTACCCAGCGTCAGGGGTTCCTGGAGCTTGCGGAACGTCCGGAGAACGCTGCTTTGCGCCCGGACCTGCTGTGGCTGGCCGATCGCTGCGCGGAGCTCGTCGAGGAAATGGACTTCTCCTTCCTCTACAACGAAAAGAAGAAGGTCTTTTCGACGGGTTTCGACCCGCTTGCAGAGCACCGCGACGAGTATCATTACGACCTGCTGGCCTCCGAGGCGAGAACGGCCAGTTTCATCGCCATCGCCAAGGGAGACGTGCCGCAGGAGCACTGGTTCCATTTGGGCCGGAGCATTACGCTTTATCACGACGAGCGGATTCTTCTGTCCTGGAGCGGCACGATGTTCGAGTACCTGATGCCCGCTCTATGGATGCGCTCCTGGCCGAATACTTTGCTTGACCGGTCGCAGCGGGCCGCCGTGTACTGCCAGGCGAAGCACTGCCGGAAGCTGGGCGTGCCGTGGGGAATTTCGGAGTCTGCGTACGATGCGCGCGACTCGCAGGGGAACTACCGTTATCAGGCCTTCGGCGCGGCTCCTCTTGCCTTGCGTCGCAATGCGCCTGAAGAACTCGTGATTGCGCCCTATGCGACACTCCTCGCCTTGCAAGTCGAGCCGAAGCTGGCGCTCCGGAATCTTCGACGCATGGAGCAGTTGGGCTGGCTTGGAGACTGGGGCTTTTACGAGGCCGTCCAGTACGTGGGCAGGAAGCCGGTCATCATTCGCAGCTACATGGCCCATCACGTCGGCATGAGCCTCGTGGCAATTGATAATGCGCTGAATGATGGCATCATGCAGAGGCGGTTCCATGCGGATCCCATGGTGCAGGCTACCGAGCTTCTGCTGCAGGAACGCGTCCCGGTCGCTGTCTGGATCAGCCGGCCCGAGCCTGCTGCCGAAGAGCCCGTCCTTGTGGAGGAGGACACGGCGACGGCAAGCGGAGCATGAGCTCAAGCCATCCGATAGAATGGACGTTTCTTTCTTCGGTGGACTTGAGCAATGAAATACCTGCAAGATCTCTGGGACCAGCAACTGGCTTCGCAGTGGGAAGATAACCCGCTCGAACTGCTCCGATACCGGTCGAACCTGCTTGGGTCCGACCTTCGCATTACAAATTTTGGGGGCGGCAACACCAGCTCCAAGTACGAGGCCATCGATCCGTTTACCAAACAGCGGGTCCGCGTGATGGCTGTCAAGGGCAGCGGCGGCGACCTTGGCAGCATCACCGCGAAAGGGTTTGCGATTCTGTACCTCGACCGGCTGGAGCAACTGCGGTCTATTTACAGAGGGGAGCAGTTTGAAGACGAGATGGTCTCCTACTACCCCCTCTGTGCCTTCGGCGACAGCAAGGCGCCCGCTTCAATTGACACACCTCTCCATGCCTTCCTTCCCTTTCCTCACGTTGATCATTTGCACCCCGATTGGGCGATCGCCCTTGCAGCCAGCGCCAACGGGAGGGAGAAGACGGAAGAATTTAACAAGCGTTACGGTCACAAGCTGGTTTGGCTCCCTTGGCAGCGGCCGGGCTTCGAGCTCGCTCTGATGCTGCGGCGCGCGGTGGAGGAGAATCCGGGCTGCGACGGCATTGTTCTCGGCAGCCATGGCCTGTTCACATGGGGGCAGACGCAGCGTGAATCGTATCTCAACAGTCTGACGATCATTGACCAGCTCGGTGAGTTCATCGAGGATCACCGCAAGGGCGCGTTGTTTGGAGGGCCCCGCTATCAAAACCACCCCGAAGCGGAGAGCCTCTCGATCGACGTGCTTCCCTACCTGCGCGGACGCATGGCCACAAAGCGGCGTTCCATCGTTCACTACAACAACTCCCCCGATGTGCTCGAGTTTGTGAACTCGAACGACGCTGCGCAGCTTGCCGAACTCGGCACGAGCTGTCCCGATCATTTCATTCGCACGCGGATCAAGCCGCTCTTCATTGACTGGGATCCTCAGAAGGAGTCCCTCGACGATCTCAAGACGAAGATCGAGCGCGGGGCGGAGCGGTATCGTGCGGATTACAACGCTTACTATCAGGCGAATGCGGAGCCGGACTCGCCCGCGCTGCGCGACCCGAATCCGTCGGTCGTGCTGATCCCCGGACTCGGCATGTTCACATTCGGCAAGAACAAGACCGAGGCGCGCATCACCGGAGAGTTCTATGTCAACGCCATCCACGTCATGGCCGGGGCCACGATGCTCGGAGGCGGAGCGGAGCCTCCGGCAGTGCTTCCCCAGGCGAAGACGGCGGAGGCGGCAAGGGGATTCACCAGCTATAAGAACTATGTCGCGCTCCCGCCACGCGAGGCGTTCCGCATCGAATATTGGGCCCTCGAGGAAGCAAAGCTCCGCCGTATGCCACCGGAGCAGGAGCAGAGCCGGCGCATCTTTTTCGTCGCGGGCGGCGGCAGCGGCATCGGCCGGGCGACGGCCTTGATGCTGGCTGAGAACGGCGCTCATGTAATGATCGCCGACCTGAATGCGGAGGCGGCATCCGAGACGGCAGCGCTCGCTGCGGCAAAGGCATCAAAGGAAGCTGTTGCGTGCTGCCATGTCGATATTACGGACCGGTCCAGCATCCGGCAGGCGCTCCGCAAGACGGTGGCGATGTTCGGCGGATTGGACGGCCTGGTCAATACCGCGGCTGTCTTCATTCCGCCTGATGTCAACGGGAACTTCCCGGATGAAAAATGGACTGTCACGCTCAACGTAAATGTCACGGGAAACGCTCTCCTTGCCGATGAGGCCGGTAAACTGTTTCGAGAGCAGAAGCTTCCTTCGGTGATCGTCCTGACCGGGTCCGCTAACGCGGTCGTCGCCAAGCGTGGAAGCGAGGCTTACGACGTCAGCAAAGCCGCTTTGAATCACCTTGTCCGCAGCCTCGCGATCGGGATGGCTCCGATGGTTCGCGTGAATGGCGTTGCTCCCGCGACGGTCGTGGAGGGCTCGACGATGTT
>JADGHK010000005.1 GCA_019686145.1 Bryobacteraceae bacterium
GTGTGCGATCGACTCCATCACAGCGAGGTAGTAAAGGCGTTCCTCTTCGCTTCGCTTGCGTTCCGTGATGTCCTGCATCGATCCGACGATTCGGACCGCGGCGCCGTGGGCGTCTCGCGAAACGTGAGCGCGATCCAGAACGCAGGCATACTCGCCATTGCCGCGCCGGAAGCGATACTCCTCCTCCCACACGTCGACTTGTCGATTCTTCAGTACATCGTTAAAGGATTCCGTCACTCGTTCTCGGTCGTCGGGATACAGATGGTCGCTCCACCATCGTAGGCCGGACTCCATGACTTCTAATTCCGGGGTTCGGTGATGACCGAAGATCGTCTCCAGCGCGTCGCTCCAGAACATCTCCCCCGTTGGGATGTGGAGGTCCCAGATCACTCCGCCCGCCGCTTTGACTGACAGGCGATAGCGCTCCTCGCGCTCCTTCAGCTCCGATTCAGCACGTTGGCGCGCTGTGATGTCGATGTAAGCGCTCAATCCGCCCCGGACACGTCCGTCGTCGTCAAACAGGGGTGCAGCGTGGCCGTAAAGAGTGATGACTCGTCCGTCGCGCAGTACGACTTCGAGTTCCTGATCCCGAACCGGCCGTCCTGTTGCCGTAGCCTTCTGAAGAGGGCGTTCTTCCGGGGGCAATTCCTTTCCATTTCTGTAGATCCGGTAAGGAGGATCTGCGCCTGGGGGCAGGAGAGTGGAGCTGGGAGCGGGGCCGAGCAATTGAGTGAGGACGCGGTTCTCCGTAACCCGGCGGCATTCCGCATCGTGAGCGAGGCTAATGCCCACCGGAATGACATCCATTAGTGTTTCAAACTCGGCAACCCGACGCTGCAGCTCGCGCGTAAGCCGCCGTGACTCCACCTCGGCCTGCTTCCGTTCGGTGATGTCCATACCGACGCCGATCATGCGAACAGGCCGTCCTGCGGGATCGCGGAAGACTTGTCCCCGGCGCGAAACCCACCGGATCTGTCCTTGCGGGTCGATGACACGAAACTCTATCTGGTAATACTCGTCTTGCTCCAGGGTACGCCGGATTGCCGCCGTCACCGCGTCCCTGTCGTCCGGATGCACCGTTCGCAGAAAGTCGTCGATGGTTCGTATTGTGGCGGCCTCTTCCGGGTTCAATCCGGAGGAGCGCCGGACGATCCCTGTCTCGATTTGCCAGTCCCATGTTTCCATCCGGCCGGCGGAAAGAGCTATCCGGAGCGTTGCTTCGGACTCGCGCAGGCGTTCATCGGCCAGCCACCGGTTGGTTACATCCATGGACACTACGTTGAGGCCCGCAATATTTCCTTTCGCGTCGAGCAGAGGTTCCACTGTTGTGTCGTAGTACCGCAGTTCGCCGTTCAGGTAGAGGCGGCATTCGTCTCGCGCTCCGATTCCGGTGGTCAGGACTGAGCGCTGGAGGGCCATGATCGGGGCGGCATCCTCCGGCGGTAGAACCTCGTCCACGCGCTTTCCAACACTATCGTCCGTGGTATAGCCGCCTTGGGTGTTCTGGAGCCAGTTGATTCGGAGGTCGAGATCGGTTGTGTAGACCAGAATTGGCGAGCTTCGCAGCACCATCCGGAACCGCTCCTCGCTCATGCGCAACGCCGCCTCTGCCCGCTTCCTGGGCGTGCTTTCTTCAAAGTAGACGGCAATTCCCCCGTTGCGGATCGGATGTACGCGAAACTCGAACCATCTGCCATTCGCTTCAAAGTCGAAGGAACTCGGAATGCGCTCCTTCATGCAGCGCCTGTACTCGTCCTCGATGCGCGTGCCAAGCGCGAAGGAGTACTCCTCCCAGTGATCTTTCCCAAGGAGGTATTCGCGGCTCTTCCTGAGCAATCGTTCTGCCGCGCTATTGACATACGTGAATCGCCAGTTTGGATCGAGGGCGACAAATCCATCTGCCAGACTCTCCAAAACATCAACGGTGGCTAATGTGCTGAGGGTCGAGGAGAGATCATCCTTGCGGGGTTCACCGTCTTGCTTAGACCGCGCTGAAAGATCCACAACCGCCCGGCATTGAGCCAGTGATTGTTCCAACTTTGCGATTCTACGCTTTAATCTCGAGACTTCATCGTCGTTAGTAAGCTGCATCGGCCAATCTTTCCGGCCGTTTTTCGCGTAACCGCTTCAGCCTCTATCGCTGCGTCCTACGCGCCGGATCCAGTCCGGCTCCCTGCCTGTGCGTCTTTTGATAGAAGGCGATGCGATCTTCCAGGTTCCCCATCTTGCCGAGTAGGGTCTGGCAGGCGGAAACGTCCTGAACCACAATCTCTGCCCGTCCCATTCATCGTAAGGACTAAGGGACGCCATGTCTGCGT
Source organism: Bryobacteraceae bacterium (assembly GCA_019686145.1). Taxonomy (GTDB): domain Bacteria; phylum Acidobacteriota; class Terriglobia; order Bryobacterales; family Bryobacteraceae; genus JADGHK01. The sequence continues at coordinate 2,319 of JADGHK010000005.1, forward strand.
GAGCTCCCGCGGCAGTTCGGAGGTATTTCTCTTGAAGGCGCTTAAGGAATGAATGCCCTTCGAAATGTCCAACATATGGCTTCGCGCGGAAACTTGCACGATATATGGCGCATGGATTGTGTCTTATTATGGTGGACGCTACGGAGAAGGATTTCATTTCACTTTTGGGCAGGAGTCAGGGATTTCCGTGAGCGAAATATTACTGGCGCAATTTAACTTACGCGCCCTTGCGCCGCCGCTTGTGCCGCCGTGGAATCTGACTTTCCCGTGCGCCACAAAAGTATTTTCTGTGGCGTACGGTCTGTTCGATCTGCCAAACGAGCAGTCAGAACCGGTATTGAATCCCGATCCAGGCGTTAATGCCAGGGGCGTCGATGCCCGATCCGTGCCAGCGGTAGTTGCGGTCGAGCAGGTTCATCACCGCGAAGTTCAGCTGAAGTCTTTCGTCGAGGGGCGCGCCGCCGCGGAGGTCCAGCGAAACCCATCCCGCGGTGCGCGTGTAAAGAGGAACGCGCGTGTTGTCATCGACCACCCGGACGCCGTTGATGGTCGCGCCGATTGGCAGCACCCGATCGAGAATCTGAGGCAGCGTTTCGCCTGTAGGCGTGAACCTTCCGTCGGAATCGAGGTACTGGCTTACGACCGTCCCATTGAAGAAATCGACGATGTCGCGGCGCCGGCGGCTCGCGCCCATCCGCTCATCGTCAAGATCGCCGCCGCTCATTCTTTCCTGCGGTCCGGTAAACGTGCCTCCTAGCTCAAGCCAGGGACGCCTGCCGGAAGGCGTATAGCGCAAGCCGAGGAAGCCTTGCTGAGGCGGCAGCCTCCGGATGAAACGGTTGGGGTTCAGGTCGCGGCCAACCAGGAATGTGTAGTTGGCTCGAGCTGACCACCGGTCTGTCAGTTTGTATCGCAGTAGACTCTCGACGCCATAGTAGCGGCTGTGCCCGTCGTTTACGAAGGCCTTGACAGCGCGAGGATCGAGCGGTGTAGCTACGGCAACGACCCCCTGCTGCATCTGTTCCGGCGTTTGCTGAATGGGAGTGACCGGCAATCCGGCGAGTGTGGATGGAACCCGGTCCGCCGGGAACAGCAATGTGCGCCGCACGATCGGACTTAAGAGTTCCGAATCGAAGACGTGCGCTCGGGCATACAATCTGTTCGTCTGGAGACGGATGCCGAATTCGTAGTTGTAGAGGCGCTCCGGTCCGAGGCTTTCCAGCCGCTTCCCGGTCGAGAGGGCCCCTTCGCCAGCCGATGTCGAGAGCAGCGCGCCGGCCGGGATTGCCTCCGCGGCGGGAATTTCATAGCCGAGGTCGTTGAGCCCGATCGCGCCGAGGTCGTTCAGGTTCGGCGCGCGAAAGCCCCGGCTGACGATTCCGTGAAACGCAAGGATGCGGGTTGCCTGCCACTGGAGGCTGGTATGGAATGTGAGGTCGTGGAACGTCTGCGATGTTGCAGCGACGCCGAAGACCGGGTCGGCTTTGGCGCGGAATCGAATGGCGGTCAGGCGCGTCCCGGCCGATGCACGCAGGCCGTGCCCCAATTCAATCGCATCCTGAAGGAATAGTCCGTACGTCGTGTAGCGGGAACCGTCCGGGTACAGAGGACGCGCCGGCTGCCCGTCGATCAAACGCTCTGCCGAGATCCGCTCCGCGTAGATTTCGCCGCCGAAGGCCACCGCCTGCCGCCGCCCGATATGGGTGGTAGCCTGCCCCGCGTATCCGTAGACGTCCACGCGAGCCCGGTCCTCGGTAAGCGCATCCGTCAGTTTCAGGCCTTGTCGCGCTGAACCGTCCTGCTGCGAGTTGAAGGAAAAGGTCCCGGTTACGGAATCAAACGGGCCAAGCGCCGTTCGCTCGTATCGGGCGTAGAGGAAGTGAACGGACTGCGGGTCGAAGTCGGAACGCACGCGCCCGAGTCCTCCCAAAAGGTCTTTGTATCCACGGACATCTTGCTGCGTGCTGTTCTGATACCACACAGTCATATGACCGCTGTCCGGCAGGCGCAAGGCGAAGCGTGAATGCATGCCGTATTGCGTGAAACCCGTATCGTGGAGGCGGCTTCCGAGCAGGTCCTGAACTGCGCTCTGGTCCATGCCGAATAGCCGGTGGAACACGTTGCGGGAATCAAGCCCTCTTCCGGCACGCAGGTCTCCCAACCGGCGCCCGGTCCCGCCAATGAGCGCCAGCATCCGTTCCCCGGACAGGCTCAGTTGGGCGTTTGCTCCGGCGGACTGGTCGGCGCTGCCGGCGAACAAATTGACGTCGCCATGTTTTTCAAGCCCATTCACGGAGAATCCGGGGGATCGGGTTAGGACGTGAATGGCGCCACCCAGCGCGTCGCTTCCGTAGTCCGCTCCGACCGGACCGAGCACCGCCTCCAGTTGCTGGACCTGACTCGGCTCAACAAATGCCAGATACTGATTCGGGCCCGAACGGAAGGTCGAGTTGTTGAACCGGACTCCGTCGATCAGATTCAGTACGTGGTAGCCGGTCAACCCTCGCAGGAAGGGCGATACCTGCCCATAGGTCGTCTGCTGCACCAGGACTCCGGGGGCATCCTGCAGGGCGTTGCCGAGAGTTGGAAGCGGCCTTGAGTCCAGATTTGCCTTATCGAGAATCGATACGAGACGGATTGCTTCGTCCTCGCTTTCCGCGGCTCCGCGTGACGCCGTGACGGTGACTTGAGCAGCGACAGCAGCTGGGCTTAAGGTGACGCGAAGTTCAGAACCGGGCCGGAACGGAAGCGATCGCGCGGCGAAACCTGGCGCATTGACTTCGACGGCATACAAGCCTTGAGGAAATTCTCCGATCTCAGCCTGCCCCGCAGTGTTTGTAATTGCTTCCGCGAGCACAATTTGCTGAGCGCTGCGCACAGAGATGCGGGCTCCTGCGACCGCTGCACCCGATTCGTCGACTACCGATATGACTTCGGCCTGGCACACAGCCATTCCAAGCAGAAACGCAATAAGTCCGATTCGCATGATAAAGGGCTGATTATAGCGGACTCGCGTTTCGGCCCGATTACAGACTGCGTACGAAGTATCTACCAGGTACCCATTCTGAGAATCATTCCGGTGCTGAATTGGAAGCCCGTGCCGTAGTGGATTCCGTTCAGCGGATTGGTCCAGGCGCGCTTGTACTCGATGCCTGCGAGCCGGAGGGCCAGCGCCCGGTTCAGCCGCAAGTCGAGACCGGTGCCCGCTGAAAGCGCGAGCGCATGCGATTCTTCCAGGCGCGTATACTCTTCCGGCCGCGGCATGCGGGTGCCATTTTGGATGGCCAGTGCTTCCAGGACCCGCTTCTTTTCGGGATACAGCTCTTCCTGGGTGATCTTGTTGCCGCCAACCAGAAACTGGGCATAGGGGCTCAATCTGCGGTTTGCCGCCGGCGCCCAGCGTGGTCCGATGAGGTAGGTGAGTGAATCTCCGGAAAAGTTCTCTGCCAGTCCCGTGACCTGGCACCCGCCGACCTCGGCGACAATCTGCCAGCTATTTGAAATGCGGAATGCCGCTGTACCCGAGCCCCCCTGGCAGGTTCCGACAGAGTTCGGACCGACATAAAGTTCGTGCCGCGTCGTCGCCATGAATTCGAAGGGAGCGAGCTCCGGGTACTCCGAAGCGTCATACGCGGGCTGACTCGCAAGAGTGCGTGCATGGCTCGACCACGTCTCCTCGTCGAAAATGCCGCCTCGTGTTTCGCGATACCACGGGACCCGGAACGCCATGGCGTTGGCGAAGGTGCGGGCCGGGTTGAGCCAGCCGCGCAGCAGCATTCGCACGTAGGGATTTCGGGTCTTGTTCTCCAAGGGAAGGATCACATAACGATCCACCATATCTTCCGTGACCATCCACAGGAGTCCGGCAGACGGAGTGACGACGTGGTCGACGAATCCAGTGGCCGGAGGCTTTGACTGTATGTAGCCAATGGTGGCCTCGCTGATCGGCCCGATCTCGAACTGCTCGCTGTATGCCCACGCGAAAGCTGCGGCTCTCAGGCGGCCTTTCCAATACTGGGGATTCGCGCCAAAGACCGCCCGCTTGTACTTCCGGTCATTCTGAACCCACAGGTATCCTGATACAGCCCCCTGGAGTGTATGGCCTACGTAATTAACGTAGAAGGGATCTCCATCGCTCCACCCCCGCAGACTGGTGACCGACTTCACATAGCCGTCCCAAAGCGGACCTTTGACGTTCCTGGTCATCTCTTCGGTCGAATACCGGAAGGCCTGCTGCACTCCGAGAAAGAACAGCGAGCTTCGCATGAGACCGGACCAGTCGATTGCAGAGGCCTCTGCCGTGAAAGAGGCAGTACTGGTTGGAGCCGGTCTGATAAACGGGGCAATCGGAGCAGAATCTTCGACTGCCTCCCCTGAACTATCCTCTCCGTCAGAACCTGACGTCTGACCAAGGACGCAACAGAAAGGAATCCAAGCAAGAATCAGGATTCGCACGCACAATCGGAAGAATCCGCACCCGGGCAGCCTGTGTGCCTCGCGCCGGATACAGGCAGTATTTAACATCGACATTCCGCTTCTTGTTCTACTCATTACATTACAGAAGTGTGATATTTGTTCTATCCACGTTCGACGGGTTCCGCTTCAATACGGATACAGGGAGCAAGCGGGCAAGTGAGCCTGCTTAGGGGCCTTGCGCGGGCATGGAAACCTTTACCCGGTTGTGAGCCCACTAGTACCTGGACTCTCCGAGGGCGCGGCACGTATCTGCCGTTGCGCGGCGGCAAGGTAAGTGACAATGTAGCGCGCCGCCCGGGGAGTTCGGGTTCCGAGATTCAGCAGTATGAGATGGATACGCCTACGCGAGTCCTTCGAGGGGCCCTGTGCTGTCGCCAAAGGACTTCTCATGAATCCCCATCCGATGCAACATGGCCAGGTACAGATTGCAAAGGGGAGTCTTGGGGGCCGCCCGAAGCCGCCTGCCCGGACGTAGAGTGGCCTTTCCGCGGCCCGCGAGAATCAAGGGCAGATTCTCCGGATCGTGGCGGTTTCCGTCCTTCAGGGAAGAACCGAACAGAATCATGGAATTGTCGAGCAGGGAAGACTCGCCTTCCTTCAAGTTCTTCACTTTGTTAAGGAAATACGCAACCTGCTCCACGTGCCAGTTGATGATTTTTTCATACTGCTCGCGTTTGCCGGGCTCGTTGAGGTGGTGGGAAAGGCTGTGGAAACTCCCGCTCACGCCCGGCAGCCACGAGTAGTCCTGGGAAGTCTGCGCATCGCCGAACATGAAGGTGGCGATTCGTGTCGAGTCGGTCCAGAGAGCGAGGATCAGGATGTCCAGCATCAGGCGCACGTGCTCCTGGTGCGACGCGGGTATGCCGGGGCCAGGGCGATCCATAGGAATCTTGCCCTCATTGATCCATCGCTTCTGCGGCCGCAAAGCGGCCTCCAGCCGTTTCTCCACCGCCCGGACCGATTCGAAGTACTCGTCGAGCTTCACCTGGTCCGCCGCGCTTGCCCTCCGCCGAACAGCCTTTGCATCTTCCAGAACAAGGTCGAGGACGCTTGTGTCATCGCGCTGGAGAGACGCGAGCACAGACGGGTGGTTCGGATTCAGACCCGACACTACGGGTGCGGATGTATTGCGGAACAGCCTCTCAAAGGCAAGCTGCGGAATGATTTCTTTGGGAACGGGCGTATGGGGATCGCGCCAGGAGATGAAGGAACCGTAGATGCGGGCAAAGCCGCCTCCGATATTATCGATGCCGGTTCTCGGAGCATCAATGCCGAGCTCAAACGTCGGCAGCGGCGTGTTGGCTCCGATGTAACGGGCGGCCACCTGATCAACAGAAGTTCCTCCGCTGTTGAGATCGCGTCCCGTGGATCGTTCGACGTAGCCTCCCGACAACCATGCCGGCACCTTCGGCCAGTGTCCGTTGCGGCCTACCGTGTTCTTGTGCCACAGATTCTCCAGCAGGAGGAAGTCGTCCTTCAGCCCTTCGAGCGGTTTCAGATGCGGCGTGAACTCATAATCTTCCCCGTCACCGGGAGGCGTCCAGTAATCGGGGCGAACCCCATTGGGCATGAAGAGGAAGACCATCCGAAGGGGCGGTTCGGATAGCCGGTTCGCGCTGGTCCCGGGAGCCGCCTTCGACATGACTTCCAGCATCGGCAGCGACATCGTAGCGCCGAGGCCTCGCAATAGCGTTCTGCGCGAGAGTGGCTTGAACATGGTCACCGTAAGACTATCACTCCTGGCTGTCGATTTCTCTCGAAAACTTACTTGTCCAAATGCAATCGGGGCCGGCGGCGAACGGGCGCCGGAGCCTCTTCGGAACGATCAACGTCTTCCTGGCTGTTGCGGAACGGCACGCTGAGCACCACCTCCCGCAGCAGGGTTCGTGCACCATAGTTGTCCTTTTCGACCCGATCCGCGATTTGCTGAACGACGCACTGGTCCGCATCGCGCAGACTTCGCCCGAGTGCGTATCCGAGCACTTTACTGGTGAGATGCCGGATAAACTCCTGCTTACGGGTCAAAAGCACGCGCCGGAGCTCCTCCGGACCGTCAAAGGTTTCCCCGGAAGGCATCTTGCCCGACGCATCAATCGGCTGGCCATTGTCCCGGTCGCGCCAACGCCCAAGCCAGTCGAAATTTTCGAGCCCGAAGCCGATCGGATCGATCAGGTCGTGACACGCTGCGCAGGAAGGGTTCTCCCGATGCCGCATCAACTTCTGACGGACGCTGAGCTTTGCTTTTCGATTCGTTTCCGTTTCGAGCGGCGGGACGTCCGGCGGGGGTGGCGGCACCGTTGTGCCGAGCAGGGTTTCGAGCACCCAAGCCCCGCGCAAGACCGGACTGGTCTGCTTGAAATGCGAGGTCAGCGCGAGCACCGAAGCCAGTCCAAGGACTCCACCTCGCCGGCGGTCGGGCCAGGTCAGTTGGTGGAAACCGCGTCCCGGAAGGCTTTTGACGTGTCCTTCGAGCTGGTAGAACTGTACCAGGCGATCGGTCAGAAAGGTGTAGTTGCCGTCGATCAGGTCGAGCAGGCTGCGATTCTCCCCGAGAATGTGGTGGAACAGGACGACCGGTTCCTCCCGGAGATCCGCTGCGACTTCAGGCGTGTAGAAGTGCTGAACTTCGGCAACGGTTGGAGCGACCCGGCCGCCCACGTCCTGGGTGCCGAGCCACTGTCCAATGAACGTACTGGCGAAGACGCGGGACCTGGGATCATCGAGCATCCGGTCCACTTGAGCCGAGAGAACCCCGGCATCCTGAAGGCGTCCGGCATCGGCCAGCCGAAACAGCTCATCGTCCGGCATCGAGGACCACAGGAAGTAGGAGAGCCGGGAAGCAATCTCATGGCTGCTCAGCGGCTGAATACCGGGCTTGCCCGCGCCCCCGTTCAATCAAAAAGAGAAAATCCGGCGATACCAGGACCTTCTTCAGAGCAAGCTTGATGCGCTCTTCGTAAGGATCGCCTCGCTCCGCTGCCCGGTCATAGAGCTTGAGAAGAGATTCGAGATCCCCTGGCTCCAACGGCCGGCGATACGCCTTGCGAGCGATGGTCCTGAGAAGCCTCTCGGCTGCCTTCCGCGGCTGCAGCGGCGGCTCTCCCGGCTCTATCCCGAAGAGCCGGTAGTGGAGGGCCTTCCGTTCGGGCGACGGTTCGGTCTGACGCTGGGAAATACCGAGGTGAAAAACCTCGACAGGTACGTCGCGCGCCTGCACTGCCAGTGTGTGCAGACCGCGTCCCAGACGCACTGCCCGGGATCTTGTGGCCGCGCCCGGCGAGTCATAGCGCTGAAAGTTGAGTACGGCTGCCTCGATTCCGTCCACCTTGACGGCGACGGCAACCGCGCGCTCGATTGGCCGCTCCATCGATACGCGCAGATCGTACTCGCCGTCGACATAGATCGAAACGGATGCCGTCAGCTCCTCTCCGCGCGCGAGGAGACGCTTCGTCGCTCCGCCCGGCGTCACCGCGGGCTGCAGCTCCCATGCATGGAACGTCTTTTGCAGGGGAGGCGTAATGATGGCGGTATCGAGAATGCGCTGTGCTGCCTCCAGGTACCGCTCCATGAGCACGGGCGGGATAAAGAGAGTCGCACCGTTGGTGTCGAATCCTTCACCGCCGGAGCCATCGGCGGGGAAGATCTCGGAAACGGGCAAATCGACTCCAAAGAGATCGCGAACCGTGTTGCGGTACTCCCTGCGGTTCAGCCGGCGCGTTACAGGCGGTCCGGCATACGCTTCGCCGCTACAGGCAGTCTTCCTTAGCTGTTCATCAATCCACGTCGCGACGCGCAACCGGTCCTGTTCGGTCAGCTTCGACGGCGCCGGGGGCATTGTCCGGTTCCGTATCTGCGCCGCGACGTTTCTCCAAAGTCCCCGCCTTTGTTCGAGATCCTTGGCCGTTTGGGCCTTCAGGAAGTCAACGCGGTTCCCGGGTTTGGAAGGGTTGTGGCAGGCTGAGCAATGTTCTGCCAGAACGGGGCGGATGGAGGTCAGGAACTCATCCGGCGCGTTGCTTTGAGGGCGAAGCGTGGCTGCGGTGATGAGCACCAAGGCGGGCAGCAGGGCGCGCACAAAGTCAATCTACATTCTCAAGTTCGAAGGCGCAACGAAAAAAGTCTTGACTGTAGGCGAAGAAAAGGCGAAGATCCTTGTTGGAGGAAACATGAGCATCAGCGCTAACCTGCTGCCTGAATTCGAACACGAGATGCGCACCACTCGGCTCACGCTGGAACGCATTCCCAACGACAAGTTCAACTGGGCGCCGCACGAGAAATCGATGCCGTTCGGACGCTTAGGAATCCACCTGGCAGAAATTCCGGGCTGGGTCTGCGGTACGATCAACCACGATTCGCTCGATATGGCGCCGCCGGGCGGACCTGCTTACAGCCTGCCGGAGCTTAAGTCGAGGGAAGAGGTGCTCGAACTCTTCGACACGCACGTGGCTTCGGCGCGGCAAAGCCTTGCCGGTGCGTCGGATGAAGTCTTGCTGGCAGACTGGTCACTGCTGGCTGGCGGTAAGAATCTGTTTACAATGCCGCGCGTGGGCGTGATTCGGACGTGGGTGCTCAACCATACCATTCACCATCGCGCGCAGCTCAGTGTATATCTTCGTCTGAACAATATTCCGGTTCCGGCCATCTACGGGCCGTCCGCAGACGAAAGCAGCATGTAACTGATTCAAACCGCGGCTGGGTCTTTCGGAGGACCCAGCACTCTCTGCGTATCCCGCCGTCTCAGCCCTTCCCTATCTCAGGCCTTCCCTTCAGAACCAGAGAGAGAACATTCGATGGATGTCCACTGTGATGAAAAAGGGCGTGAGTTTTAGCGCGGAAAGGACGATCTCTTAGATGGGAGGCTCCGCCACGGAGGGCGGGACCACGGCCGGTTTATGCGAGATACGCTACAGATTCTGCTGGTCGAAGACAATGCCGCTGACGCTTACTGGTTTCATCTCGTGCTGCGGGAAGCCGCGATCGAAGCTTCGGTAGAGGTGGCCGGGAACCCCGACGAAGCGTTTCAGGCTCTCGAACTCCGGCGGCCGGACATTCTCTTTCTGGACCTCAACCTTCCCATGATTCACGGGCTTGAGATCTTGAGCGAGATCGCAAGCAAGCCCCGGCTTGCCTCCATTCCGCTGTGCGTCCTGAGCGGATCAGTGCTTGAGCGCGAGAGTGTTTTGACAAAGTACGGATTACCCCCCAGGGCCTATATTCAAAAGCCGCTCACCCCAGAAGCGCTGATATCGGCGCTGTCCAGTTTTCCGTCTCTCGGTGCGTTCTCCGCACGCCGTACCGTTGGCGGAATCGTCGAAGCCGCCCGGTGACCATCGCCCGATAATTATTTCCCCCGTATTATCAACAGCGTGGGTTCGTTTGCACTCGGCCGCGCCATTTGCCGCGCGCCTACACTGAGGTTCAAGGCGCAAACGCTTTTATGCCGGAACGAATCTACAAACTCCAGCCCAATCGGACCATGCATCTGCGCGGCTTCGACGGCTTGGGCGCTGCCGCCGCCATGCATTCGGCCACCGCTGATTCTTTCAAAGTGTCCGGAGTCTTTCGCGACGCGTCGGATTTCGCGGTTCTGGTCCTTTATGATGCCGACAATTTCTTCGAGCACCCTTCGCTTCGGTATCTTCCCGACACGAGATTTGCAGGGCTGACGCTCCGGTTTGACGTCCGGTACAGCAACCTGATGCCGATCGATTCGCCGAAATTTCCGACCATCGATTGGCCCTACCTCGACGTAATACGAGCGGACGGCTCCTCGGCTCGCATCCGCCTGTTCGATCACGCGCAGGTCGTCGATGGAGACTACACGCCTGCGTCTGCGCGCTTCGTCGTGCAGGACAACGGCTTGAAGGAGTTCGACCGCCTCACCCTCTGGTACTTGAATTTTGCCTTCGATTACATGGTGCCCAAAGTGGAATGCGCGTATGACTTCTACAGCGCAGGGGCGGGTACGATTCACAGCGTTACGGTCGCTGGCGTCACCTATTCCTACCAGGAGCAGCCGGGAGATTCGAGCGCAGACGTGGCTCAAGGGATCGTGAATGCACTGGCTGGTTCGGCGGATGTGACCGCGTGGCAGGGCGATGGGTCGCCGGAACTGGGGCCAGCCAATCAGGTACACATCAGGGCAAAGGGCGTCGATGGCTCGGCCGTTGCGGTGAGTTCCACTGCGGGCAGTGAGGTCTATACGCTTTATCGAGTCGGGGCGGAAACAGTAGCGGCGGCCCTGGCCTCTCAGATCAATAGCGTCAACTGGGAGGAGTCGCAGGTTCTGATCGGGTTGTCGGCGGTCGCCAGCGGCGCGACGATCGAGATTACAGCCGCGCGTCCCGGATACGACGGCAACATGCTTCGCATGTATGCACACTGGAAGAACGACAGGCTCCGCACGGAGAACGGCACGGCTGTATTCGAAGGAGGCAGCTCGGATGCGACCTGGCGTGTCAGCCTCGACTTCGCCGCGCTGGGCATTCCGGAGATCAGGCAGATGTGGCTGACGTTTGCGCCGCCGCTCACGGATGAGCCTGCATTCTCTCCGATTGAATGGGAGGCCGCATTCACCAACTGGACCTTAGAGGGACCCGAATCTCTTCGCATGCTGCAGGTCGCCGGCCCAGGCAGCGTTCGAATCGAGGATACGGATCCACGATGCCAGTATTCGGGAAACTGGATGATTGAGACCGGGTTTTTCTCGGGGGGACAAGCGCATGTCGCATCGAGCGCGAATGACACGTTGCGCATCTCTTATCGCTGTTTCCACACTCACGATCTTTATCTGGGCACGTCGCTCTATACCGACCGGGGTGTAGTCGGCGTGAGGCTGGACGGAGACGAGGAGACGGACCTCAATTGCTCGCTCGACAGTGAGCCCGCGACGAACACGCGCCGGCTCATACGAAGCGGCGTGGGACCGGGCGCGCATACCGTTGACCTGCGTCTCAAGGAGCCGGGCTTTTTTTACTTCGATTTTCTTGAAGCGGCTGTACCCTCCGACATTCCCGATCCCTTGCCGTCCCTCCCGAATCTCGCTCCGGCGCTCGACTACAGCACGGACCACACCTACAAGCTGCCGCCTGCGCGGATTCTCTGGATGTTTGATCAGCTGGGCTACGGAGGGCCGTTGAATGAGTATCTCGGTGTCTTCTGGTGGAATCAGCGCAAGAGCGTGAATGCCGTGCTGCCTCAGGCGTCAGTGTCGTTCGGAGGGCAGTTTCAGCCGGGTGACCAGATCTTCGTGGAAATCGGCGGCCAGGTTCTCGGGAAGTCCGTGCTCGCAGACGAAACGCCGGAGATCATTGCCCTTCACTTCGAATATCAAATCAACGGAACGCTGGTCGGCGTCCGCGCCGAGGCTCAGGGAAATGTTCTCACCATTACGAGCCGCTCGGCCTCAGCCGCCTATTCGTTTACATTGTCGGCTCAAGTAGAAGCCGTGTCTGGTTCGACCGGAACAGCCGTGGTGAGCGGAAGCCTGATGGGGGGATCGCCGGGAGTCTGGGAGGTTGATGCGGCGGCTGCTCCCGCGCTCAATGCCGGAGCGCGAGCCTGGCACTCGGACCTGTTTCGGGAGTGCGCTGCAAGAAACCGTGAAATCGTCGTATCGGCTTCACTCGAACTTGTCAATCCGCCGCAAGGCTTCGCCGCAGTCTTTCCGGATGGCCAGCCGGTCGAGACGGCGGTAGGTTTTGGCGCCCTCAGATCGACGCACTGCGCTTTCAATTCCCTGATGCTCGACTACCAGAAGAAGGTCTTTGCTGACGTGGCAGATCTGATGGCGGCAAGCGGTTTGACGCCCCAGTTGCAGTTCGGAGAGTTCCTGTGGTGGTTCTTCACGAACTGGTCATCCGAAAATCCGGGCGGGGGAATGGCTTACTACGATGAGGAAACAAAGCAAGCCGCTCTGGCCGCGCTAGGCCGTCCGCTCCACATCTTTCGGGCTCCTACAGACGACCCGTCCGTCAACGGCTTCGCAGACGCCAATTTCTTACGCAGCCGCTTGCGGGACTACGTCGCCTCGTTGATCGCCCATGTGAAAGCCCTCCATCCTTCTGCTCAGTTCGAGGTGCTGTTTCCCTACGACGTCAATCATCCCGTTCCTGCAGGAGTGCATCAGTTGGGCGGGAGACTCAATCGCTACGTGAACTTCCCGGCCGAATGGGAGAGGAAGGAGACGAGCGGTCTTGACCGCCTGAAGATGGAGGCGCTCGATTTCGGCGCGTGGTCGCGCAATCTGGATCTTGCGCTGACAGCCATTCATTTCGCTGTCAGCTTAGGCTGGCCGAAAGCGTCAATCCGGCACCTCATTCCGGTGTTCCGGGCGGGCTATCCGTGGGAGAAGGAATTCAATTACGCGGCGGGACTCGGGATTCCGGCTGTGAACCTGTGGGCATTCGACCACATCTGTCTTTTTAACCTTGCGCCTCATCCGGCGCGGCCATTTGCCAGATCCGCCAGATTCGGTTGAGCCGTTCCGGACTCTATCGGAGGGTGACGATCGTTGCGCCCCAGCCTCCAGCCTCGGCCGCCGCATCTTCGAAGGAAAGCACAAAAGGAGTTCGGGCGAGAATGCGTCTGACGATCTCTCTACGCACCCCGATGCCGCGGCCGTGAATGATTCGGAGAGCCTTGAACCCTCTCCGGTTCGCCTCCATCAGATACTCCTCTACGACCGCCTCCACGTCGCGAGAGGGAACGGAATGGAGATCGAAGACATCGGTGATCGGAATCTCCACCGGATCCGGATCTGGAAATAGATCATCCATCGACCGAAGGGTACCAGAGTTTCTCGCGCTGGCCTTAGCGAAAACGCAAAGGCGGGACGCGAGGGCTGAGCCGCGGCGTCAGCCCTCGGAGCGCAAGACCTGCAACAGCGCCTGAATGTAGCCGAAGGCAAAGGCGAATGCCTGACGCCCTTCGGTGTCGCCTTCGATTCTTGGCACGTGGTCCGGCATCAGCATTCCGTCGTATCCGACCTCCCGATAGACGCGCAATGCCGCAAGCATGTCGACATCGCCATCGTCCGGGAAGGTTTCCTGAAAGTTCAGGAACTTCCCCTTGATGTTGCGGAAGTGTACGTTGAAGATCTTCTTCCGCGAACCGAAGTACCGGATGACATCGAGGATCTCGGTCCTGGGATTCTCGAGCATTTCCGAGACGGTGCCCTGGCAGAAGTTCAGGCCGTGGTACGGGCTTTCTTTGATGGAGATGAATCGCTTCAGCCCCGCGACGCTGCCCAGCACGCGGTCCACGCCCCGGAATCCCTTGCCGGGCGGCATGCCGGGATCGTGCGGATGGCAGGCAAGCCGCACCTTATACTCCTCCGCAACGGGGACCACCCGGTTGAGGAAGTACTCGATGCGTTCCCAGAAGATATCCGCGGTGACTCGGCCGGCTTCGGTCAGCGGGGGATCCTGCTTCGCTTTGTCGTAGACGAACGTGCTGTACCAGGCGCCGCCGCGTCCGCGGGTCGGCTCCGTTCGAACGACGCCGAGGATGGACATGTTGTATTTCACCGTGGGGATGCCTGCCGCGGCTGCGTTGCGGATCATCTGGCAGATGTCGTCGATCTCCCGGTCCCGCTCGGGGCTTTTGCCAAGCATGATGTTGGGGTGCTCGGCCTTCGTTATATACAGGGAGCTGAGGGGCAGCGGCACCATGTCCAGACTGATGCCGAACGACTCGACGTATTCCCGCAAGCGCTTCAGCCCGTCTACGCTCCAGTTTTCGTCCAACTTTCTGGAGGGCAGACCGCTACAGATGTTCTTTACGCCAAAAGCTGCCATCGCGCGCAGATGATGCGGGGCGTGGGTGTGCTGATTGCCCACCTTCATCAGCACCGGGGGGAGTTTTTTCTGTTGCGGCGCCCCCACGGCAGCCCGGCTGCCCACCTGGGCGGCAACTCCTGCTGTGAGAAAGTCACGTCGGTTCATATTGAGGGTGACTATTTCACGTAGCGGCCGCCGGCGTCAAGGACGTTCTACCGTTGCAGTGAATACCCCGTTCCGCTATGTTGGTAACAGACCCTGGACCATGCTGAAGACCAAAGTAGAACCGCAAGAGGACCTGGATCCTCAAGAGACAGCGGAGTGGCTCGAAGCACTCGATCAGATTGTTGACGAAGTAGGACCCGACCGGGCTTCCTACTTACTGCAGCGGCTGATGGACCGGGCGGCTACGTTCGGTGTTACCGCACCACTACGCTTAAATACTCCGTACGTCAATACCATCCCCGTGGAAGAGGAAGTAGAGTATCCGGGGGACCGGGAGATCGAACGGCGCATTAAGAGTCTCGTACGGTGGAATGCGCTGGCGATGGTCGTCCGAGCCAACAAGTATGACGATGGTATTGGCGGACACATCTCGACTTATGCCTCGCAGGCTACCCTGACCGAAGTTGCCTTTAATCACTTCTTGCGCGGAAGCTATGGCGATCAGCCTGGTGACTTTGTGTATTTTCAGGGTCACGCCTCTCCGGGTGTCTATGCCCGCGCCTTTTTGGAAGGCCGCCTGAATGAAAAGCATCTGGAGAACTTCCGCCATGAGCTGCGGGAGCATCCGGGCCTCTCTTCCTATCCGCACCCCTGGCTGATGCCTGATTTCTGGCAGTTTCCCACCGTTTCGATGGGACTGGGCCCGATCAACGCCATCTATCAGGCGCGCTTCATGCGGTACCTCGAGAACCGTGGGATTATCCCGGTCACGCCGCGGAAGGTTTGGGCGTTTGTCGGAGACGGAGAGACGGACGAGCCGGAGACGCTGGGCGCCCTGACACTCGCTTCGCGCGAGCGTCTCGACAACCTGATCTTCGTCGTCAATTGCAACCTCCAGCGGCTCGACGGTCCGGTTCGCGGCAACGGCAATATCATCCAGGAACTCGAAGGGGTGTTCCGCGGCGCCGGCTGGAATGTCATCAAGGTGATCTGGGGCGGAGACTGGGACGAGCTGTTGGCGCGTGACAAGTCCGGCCTGCTGCTCAAGCGGATGAGCGAGTGCGTGGATGGCGACTTTCAGAATTTTAAAGTCCGCGGCGGCGCATACGTCCGAAAGGAATTCTTCGGGAAGTATCCGGAGCTGGCTAAGCTGGTCGAGGACTACACGGACGAGCAGCTCGAGAAGCTTCGCCGCGGCGGACACGACCCGGTGAAGGTCTACAACGCCTACAAGCGAGCGGTAGAGCACCGCGGCGCCCCGACCGTAATTCTCGCAAAGACCGTGAAGGGCTACGGCTTAGGCGAAGCGGGCGAGGGGCGCAACATCACGCACCAGCAGAAGAAGCTGAATGAGCGGGAGATGGAATACTTCCGCAAGCGGTTCGATATTCCGATCCCCGACGAAGCGGTTCACACGATCTCCTTCTACCGCCCGCCCGACGACAGTCCGGAGATTCGTTACCTGCACGAACGTCGGCAGAAGCTCGGCGGCTACCTGCCGGAGCGGAAGATTCGGCCTTACGACTTCAAAGCGCCGGGATTGGAAGCTTTCTCCGATTCGCTTGCCGGATCTCAAGGCCGCGCCGTGTCGACCACGATGGCCTTTGTCGCGATCCTTCGC
The DNA here is from genome assembly GCA_019686145.1 of Bryobacteraceae bacterium. GTDB lineage: Bacteria > Acidobacteriota > Terriglobia > Bryobacterales > Bryobacteraceae > JADGHK01. The sequence continues at coordinate 18,360 of JADGHK010000005.1, forward strand.
ACTCTGATGAAGGACAAGAACATCGGCAAGCTGGTTGTTCCGATCATTCCGGACGAAGCCCGGACCTTCGGCATGGAGTCGATGTTCCGGCAGCACGGCATCTACGCGAGTCAGGGACAACTGTATACGCCGGTAGACAGTGACAACTTCCTGTACTACAGGGAGGCGAAGGACGGCCAGATTATCGAAGAGGGCATTACGGAAGCGGGTTCGATGGCG
>JADGHK010000463.1 GCA_019686145.1 Bryobacteraceae bacterium
TTCACGCCGGTCCGGTCGCGCACCTCCAGGAGTTTTCTCGCCTCCGCTACGTTCAACGAAATGGGCTTCTCACAGAGGACGTGCTTCCCCGCCTCCGCGCAGCGAATGGACCAGGGTACATGGAGATGGTTCGGCAAAGGATTGTAAATGGCATCGATGGAAGGATCGGACACCAATTCGTCGTACGATCCATACGCCTTTGGAATCGCGAGCCTGTCGGCGGCCTCCTGCGCGCGGGCAAGACTCCGGGAAGCGATGGCAGCGATTTCACAACAGCTTCCCTTTTGCATTGCTGGGATCACCTTCTCGACTGCAATCTTGGCGGCGCCCAGAACTCCCCACCGCACCTTCCGTGTCGTCTGAGTCAGCGGAACTTCCTTGCCGTTCATTGCAAACACTCCCTTCGGCGGGAGTCTACCATCAAGCGGCTTAAGATCCGAACCGGGGTGTCGCAAAAATCCGGTTCGAAGGGTCTTTGCAGGCGGAAGGAACTATGAAGAGACTCTCACGATCGAGTGCACTCATTGCCGCAGGCTTAAGTATTCTGTTCGCGGCGCCTGCCGCCGCGGAGGACACGCAGAACCCGAACGGGGAAATCGTGCTTCGCTTCGATTTTGCCAACGGGAGCTCCGGGTGGCTTCCCGGGCTGTCCGACTACTCCCTATCCACAAGCGATCTCCGCTTCCGTGCGGAAATTCGCCAGTTGCCTCCGGAGGTGGACAACACGCGGAGAGGGTATTACCTCGAAAGCATGAACCGGTCCGACGACCTGTTCATGTTTCTCAAACGGGAACTGACACAGCAAGACGGCCTTCAGCCGAACACCACCTACAGCGTCTCAATCGACGTTGGCTATCTCTCGAATGCGCCAAACGGAGCAATCGGCGTCGGCGGAGCGCCAGGGGAGAGCGTCTGGCTCAAGGCGGGGATCACTGTCGACGAACCGGTGACCACCCTCACCGGCGATTACGTGCACCTGAACATTGATAAAGGCGAGCAGTCCCAAAGCGGCCGGGATGCCGGAGTGGTGAGTGACATCGCCAATGGACTGACCGCGTCCCCGGATAATGGCAGTAGCCCCTACGTGTACCTGACACGCGTCTACCACCATCCAACGCTCGTCCGCACGGATCACCGGGGTTCGTTGTGGACGATCATCGGCACGGATTCTGGCTTTGAAGGGCTGACCGGTATTTACTATTACTCGGTCATCGTCACCTTGCGTCCGATTCCTGTCCAGGAGTAAAAAAAAGCGGGCGGGCCGGGAAACCCCGAGCCTGCCCAATGAGGAGAGACGTCGAAACTCTAATTCTGCGGCTGTTGATTGAGCTTCCGCCTTCTGGCAACGTAGGCGAGAGCCAGGAGAGCCGGCGCTAACGCAACGTAGACGTGTGGCTCCGGCACCACGCTCATGATCTTGGTATCTGGCGCGAGGAGCATAGACATCCCGCTAGCGAAGCCCGTGTTATAGGCGTACGTCCATTGGAGGAACTTCCCTCGGCCGTCCTTCGCATAGAAGTTTTGGAACACAGGGACGCGGTCGGAGAAAAAGGAAAAGGTGAATGTCCCAGTGCCGCTGCCCGCAATATCCCACTTGATGCCATAAAGGTCCGCCGGCATGCCCGGGTTGCTATTGCCGTCGTGCGGCGTGTGTGTCTTGATTTCGCCATTGGGATTCTCCACAGAGGTGCCAGTGACGGTCAGGCCGGTAATGCAGTCAGCGGTGCAGTTGTCGCTCAATCCCAGAATCCAATGGCTCATATCCTTGTGGTCGATAGTGAACGTGTATTCGTACTTATATTGTGTCGCTGAGTACCAGATGGCTTTGTAGCTGAGCGAGAAAGCACCGTTGGCCCAATCTCCAAAGCCATCAATTCCACCGCCCGGGCTTGACGACAGGGTTCCGTAGTAGTAGTCACCGATTGACGCCAAAGGCGTGTTCGGCGCGGTTCCCACCTGGCCCGCAGAGGTAATCTGGACGTTGCCAGCAAAGGCTGAGGAGACTACCAGCAGGACCGCGAAAAGAACTCTCATTACAAACTGCTCCTCCTTTTACGACCACACGCCCTGGACTTTTCCCCATTACTTCGAAGTTTGCCTAACTTCTGATCCAGGGGAAAAATGCCTCAGGATGCTGCCTTAGCGTAAGACGATCCGCAAACACCTGTCAATGATTTGCCTGTTCGCAAAGCTAAACACAACTCCCATTACCTCTAATGTCTTAGTATCTCTAGTACCCGTCGATCTCCCCAGCTACTCCGGGCAAACATACATTCTGCAATTAGAATGAGGCTAGGCAGATTTATGCGATTTCACGTCCTGGCGGCCCTCCTTCTAGCCGCGTCACTCCTCCCTATGTCGTGCTCAAGACCGGAGGCGGCGCGAGACCGATATATTGCGAGGGGCGATCAGTTCTTTCAGGAACAAAAGTATGAAGACGCCTCGCTGAATTATCGGAAGGCGATTCAACAAGATCCGCAGTCCGGCAAGGCCCACTATAAGTTAGCAATCTCCGAGTTGCAGAGGAAAAAGTGGCCCGAGGCGTATGCCGCGCTCTCGCGTGCGGTCGAACTCAACCCGCAAGACGAAGAGTCGATCGTCACTTTGGCAGACATGCTTCTCACGGCTTACCTGGCGGACCGGTCGCGGCCAGCGAGGTTTTACGATCAACTGAAGAAGCTCAGCCATCAATTGGAAACGATCAATCCATCCTCTTTCGAGGCCTTACGGATCAAAGGCTACCTTGCTCTCGCGGACCGGCGCCCGGACGAAGCAATCGCACTCTTTCGCCGCGCCCACGAGATCAAGCCTGCAGACCGCGATCTCGCCTACAGCCTGGCTGAAGCGCTTTTCTATGGAGGTCAGGATCAGGAGGGCGAAAAGCTTGCCTTGCAGCTTACGAACCAGCACACCGACTTCGCCCCGGCCTACGACCTTCTCAATCGCCACTACCTGCAAAACGGCCGGATCGCCGACGCAGATGCCCTATTAATAAGGAAGGGCTCGGCGTTCCCGGGAAATTTCTCGGTCGCAATGCAGCTTTGCGCGCACTACTACAACACGAACCGGCAGAGCGAGAGCGAACGCTGCATCGGGAATGTGACCAGTCATCCCGAAGCGTATCCGGACATCGCTCTCGAAGCCGGAGATTTTTACGCCTCGACACGCCGGCCTGACGAGGCTCTGAAACACTTCGAGCGGGGCGCTGAGCAAAATCCGCAGAAGCGGGGCGTTTATGAAAAACGTGCGGCCAGCGTCCTGCGCTCGCTGGGAAAGTTCGACCAGGCGCTTGCGAAGCTGGACCGTGCGATTCAGCA
>JADGHK010000464.1 GCA_019686145.1 Bryobacteraceae bacterium
CGGGCCTTCCAGCGTGTGTATATACGCCGGATCGTTCTCCGGCGCGATCCGCTCAAAGAAATTATTCAGGTCCACCTGGACGTCCGGATCGGCGTTCTCCTGCACAATCAGCGATGCCGAGGTGTGCTGCACGAAGACCGTCAGCAATCCTGTCCGGATCGGGTAGGCGGACATCCACGCGACAATCTCTCGCGTGAACTCGTACAACCCTTTGCCGCGTGTTGTGACTTGTAACCGGTGCGTCGCTTGAATCACTCGACGGTCACGCTCTTTGCCAGGTTCCTTGGCTGGTCGACGTCGCAGCCCCGGCGGACTGCGATGTAGTAAGCCAGCAGCTGGAGGGGAATGACTTCGAGAAGCGGCAGAAGCAGCTCGTAGGTAGGGGGGATGTAGACGACATCATCAGCCATTTTAGACACTTCTTCATCCCCTTCGATGGCGAGCGCCACCACCTGGCCTCCGCGTGCCTTGACTTCCTGAATGTTGGAGAGAGTCTTCTCGTAAAGGATCCGGCTGGATGGATTACCGGGCTCCTGTGTAGCCAGCACAACCACGGGCAGATTTTCATCGATCAAGGCATTCGGCCCGTGCTTCATTTCACCCGCAGGGTAGCCCTCCGCGTGGATGTAGGAGATCTCCTTCAGCTTGAGCGCGCCCTCGAGCGCGATCGGGAAGTGGACGCCGCGGCCGAGGAAGAGGAAATTTGTCGCCCGGAACAGCCGCTTCACAAGCTCGTGATAGATGTTGTGGTTGGACAACACCGTTTCCATCTTGCCCGGGATCTTCAAGAGCTCCTGGGCCAGACACTTTGAGGTCTCCCGGTCCAGCTGCTTGCGGCATTGGGCCAGGTACATCGCAAGGATGAACAGGGCGGCGAGCTGGCATGTGAAGGCTTTTGTGGATGCGACGCCGATCTCCGGTCCCGCATGAGTCATCAGCGTGCCGGAAGCTTCGCGGGTGATCATCGACCCGAGGACGTTACAAATCGCCAGCGTCTTCGAACCTTTCGCTTTCGCTTCCCGCTGCGCCGCCAGCGTGTCCGCCGTTTCTCCCGACTGGGAAATCACGACGGTGAGAGTGTCGGGCGTCACAATCGGATCGCGGTATCGGAACTCGCTGCCGTAGTCGACCTCCACCGGAATTCTCGCCAGCTTTTCGAGCATGAATTTGCCGGCGAGAGCTGCGTGCCAGCTCGTACCGCAGGCGACCATGCGCACCTGTCGAAATTCCTGGAAGTTCTGCGGCGTGATGCTCATCTCATCCAGGAAGATCTGGCCGGTCTCCTGGCCGATCCGGCCGACGAGAGTGTCGCGGACACTGCGCGGCTGCTCATAGATTTCCTTGAGCATGAAATGCTTGTATCCGCCCTTCTCGGCCATGATCGGATCCCAGAGGATGTGGGATACCTGCCGGTTGATCGCTTTGCCGTAAAAGTCGGTGAGATGAACGCCTTCCGGGGTCAGCAGCGCCATGTCGCCGTCCGCGAGGAAGAACATATCGCGCGTGTGGCTTAGGACGGCTGGAACGTCGGAAGCAACAAAATATTCCCCATCACCCAAACCGATGACAGCGGGAGGTCCGGATCGCACGGCGACAATTTTGTTGGGATCCGAGCGACAGATAATGGCGAGCGCAAAGACGCCCGTCAGTGCGCGGACCGCTGCCCGCACGGCCTCCTCGAGATTGCCGCGGAAGTGCTTCTCAATCAGATGCGCGATGACTTCCGTGTCGGTTTCGGTGACGAATTGATGTCCTTCCGCCTGAAGCTCCTGCTTCAACGTCAGGTAGTTTTCGATGATGCCATTGTGGACAACGACGATGTCGCCCTTGCAGTCACGGTGCGGGTGGGCATTTTCTTCCGTCGGACGGCCATGCGTGGCCCATCGGGTGTGTCCAATTCCGTAGACTCCATCCACCGGGTTCATGCGGATCGCTTCTTCGAGGTTCCGGAGTTTCCCCGAAGCGCGCCGCACTACCAGCGTCGAGTCGCCATCCAATACTGCGAGTCCGGCCGAATCATATCCCCGATACTCCAGGCGGCGGAGCCCGTCCAGGATGATTGGAACCGCCTTGCGACTGCCGATGTACCCCACAATCCCGCACATACTTTCATTGTAAGGGGAACGGCGTCGCCGGGAGATGGGTAAGTGTAAGAGCTATCAGGAAGTTACCGCGTGTTGCGTCACCTGTTTCCTCACTATCTTCGGTTTCGCCCCGGGTCTCGCAGCCTTGCCAAAAAAAGTTCGGCTAAAGAGGTGAATCAGTCGAGGATCTCTACGCGGTACTCTTCGATCACCGGATTGGCAAGGACGTCGTGGGCGATGCGCTCGATCTCCTCTTGAACCTTCGCCTTGTCCGCCGCGTTTTCGATGCGAATGTCAAAGTACTTACCTTGGCGGACATCTGCGATGTCGGAGTACCCCATGCCCGCAAGGGCCGTCCGGATCGTGGCGCCTTGCGGATCGAGCACAGTCGGCTTCAATGTGACGTAGACGCGAGCTTTCATGAAGCATTCATTGTACCGCGGGGTGCAGAGATGTCAGAGGCTTGTGCGATGCAATACACTACGACGAAGCATCTTCTTGTGATTAGAATGAAGCATTGCAGCCGACGTCGCTTTTAAGAGCATCCGGAATTACGAAGAGTTTCGCCGGAGTCCATGCGCTCAAGGGCGTGTCTTTTGAGCTGCGGGCCGGAGAAGTTCACGCTCTCGTTGGCGAAAACGGAGCGGGTAAGTCCACCCTCATTCGAATCATCACAGGCGCGCTATCCGCCGATTCCGGAACGCTCGAGGTAGCTGGCCGTGCCGTTCATCACAACACGCCGTCGCTCGCGCGATCGCTGGGCATCGCTGCCATCTATCAACAGCCTGCGCTGTTTCCTGAGCTGACCGTTGCCGAGAACATCGCTCTTGGACTGGAAGGCGGCGGATTGTGGCGCAGGATTGACTGGAAGGCGCGGCGCAAAATGGCGGCCGAGCTGCTTCAGCGCGCTGGCTCCGATCTTGACCCCGACCGCCTGGCGGCGACCCTCAGCATGCCGGAGCAGCAGATTGTGGAGATCGCGAAGGCAATCGGAGCGCGCGCACGCATCCTGATCATGGATGAACCGACGGCTTCGCTGAGCGAGCGCGAAGTGGAGAGCCTGTTCCGCGTCATCTCTCAATTGCGGTCGGAAGGCGTTGGCTTGATCTACATCTCGCACCGGCTGGAAGAGATTTCGGCCATTGCGGATCGGGTCACTGTGCTCCGTGACGGCAACACCATCGATACATGCAGCGTTCGAGGGCTCGAACGCGCAGATC
>JADGHK010000465.1 GCA_019686145.1 Bryobacteraceae bacterium
CAACGGGCAGCGGAGGCGCCTCGTGGTGGGAAACCAAGGCGGCTGCAAATCCAAAGCCGAACGGGTACAAGGAAAGGGCGTTCGAGGAGCGAAGACGGACCCCACCGGGGCAGGCGTCGAGCCGGTCAATGTGGGCGAGCGAAAGGCCCTGTCGAGCTGCTGGTCTCTACCGGTTCGTTCCGCTGGTGACTCTGACGCGCTGAACCAGAGGGCCAAAAGTCTTCTGCGGAGCGGAGGAGGTTGACCCGGACGGATCGGATGCCACGCTTCGGCCGAGCATGCAGGCTGGGAAGCAAGCTCAACTCCGGAGGTCACTTGGAACCATTTCTTTTTCTGCCCGGTGCGCCCGGCGGTCCAATCAGGCGGTCTTCGTGGGGCTGGGAATCACTTTCGTACGGCTGCGCTGATATCTCGCCTTTAGTTTCCGAAAGCTCGCAAAATTGTGACGGCAGGCATTACAGCGGTACGGGTGCGCTCCGAGCGCAATCAGAAACGAGACGAAGGCAGGCGGGCGGTAGTAATGCCGGCTCCAGAAAGAGAGATCCGTGCGGCAGCACTTCGGGCACTTGGCGTACAGCCAGTCGGTGAGGGTCCAGGGGTTCTCATAGTGAGTGCCGCAGTCTGTACAGCGCAGCCGGTAGCCGCCAAAAAGCTCGGCAAATCTCTCTGATACAGTTCTTGGGTGCAACAGGCGGAACTTGCGCGATCCGCAATTGGGGCATGCAAAAGCCATGGCGAAAGCCGAGCGGCGTAACGCTCGTGCAACAGTATACGCCCGCTTGAGGGGAGGCAGAAATAAGAGTTAGCTCTTAGCTGGAACCGATCCCGCTTTCGCCTGAACGTAGGACTCCAGGTACTTCGTAAACTCGGCCTGGAGAATGTCACGCACGCGGCGTCCCTGCCGGATGTTCAGACCTTCAATGGCGGTGACGGGAAGCAGGTCCCGCGTCGTGGACGTGATGAAGATTTCATCCGCCGCTTCCAGATCGGCAAGCCGGAGTGCCTCTTCGCGGATTGTCAGGTTCGGTACGCGAATTTCCTCGAGAAGCACCAGCCTGGTGATTCCGGGAAGACATCCCGAACTGAGCGGCGGCGTGAGGACTTCGCTGCCTTTGACCGCAAAGATATTGGCGGAGGTGCACTCGCTCACCTCGTCCCGTTCGTTGAGCAGTACGACCTCGTCCAATCCCTTCTCGTGCGCTTCTTCGCTGAAGATCAGGTTTTGCGCCCAGGAGAGAACTTTGGTGCCGGCGAAGCGGGACGCAGCGTGACGCGCATTCGGAACGACGCCCAGCTTCACGCCGGGGCCCCAATCCTTGAGCTGGGTGGTGAATGCAACCAGGTCAACGTCGCGCTGAATACCCGGACCTTCCCACACGCCGCCGCGATTGCGGATGACGGCAACGCGGAGCGTCGCGTTGCGAGCATTGTTCGCTTCCACGAGCTTAAGCAGCTCTGTTTCCAGTGCGTTCGCAGTCCAGGGAAAGGGAACGCGCATCAGTTCCGCATCGCGTTTCATCCTGGCCCAATGACGCTCGAAAGCAAACAGCACTCCCTCGTGTACGCGAATTGTACTGAAGACGCCCCACCCGTTCAGCAGACCCACCTGTCCGGGCGAGAGCAGTTTCTCCGTCGCTTCGCGGACCTGGCCATTGTGGAGAAGGAAACGATGCATGATGCCCTAATTGTATCGAAGTGATCTCGAGTCCTACACTGGAGATGCGGGGTCGTGACTGCTTCCAATGCCTCAAGCTTCTATGGTGTTTGATGTCGTTATTGCCGGGGCCGGTATCATCGGCTCTTCCATCGCCTGGCGTCTGGCGCAGCGCGGACTGCGTGTCGGCTTATTCGATAGCCGGACGATGGGAGGGGGATCGAGCTGGGCTGGCGCAGGGATGCTGGCGCCCGGCGGAGAGGCCGGGGATGATCGGGACTTCGCCCAGCAGTTGCTGTCGAGCCTCCGGGCGTGGCCGGACTTTATGCGGGAACTGTCGGAGGAGAGCGGAGAGAGCATTGACTACGTGGCATGCGGGGCTCTCGATTTTGCTTTTAGTGACGATGAACTCGCAAAGCTTGGGCGCAGGGCGGCACGTAACGAAAGTTTCGGCGTTCGCGTGGAGAGGCTCAATGTTCCGGAGATACGGTCGATAGCCCGGGATCTCCCGGAAGGTCTGGCTGGCGCCTATCACTATCCCGACGACGCGATCGTCGATCCGCGCGATGTGATGCGTGCTTTACGGCGTGTCTGCGACCGCTGCGGCGTCAGTGTGTTCGAGGGATGCGCGGTTCGTATGATTGACACGGGCGGAAATGGAGTTCGGGTAGCAACAGATGGCGGTCAGGTCTGCGCGGAAGCGGCGGTCCTTTCTGCGGGAGCATGGAGCGGAGAGATCGAGATCAAGGGCATGCCGCTGCCGTCCAGCCCCGACAGCTACCCCGTCAAGGGATATCTGGTCGTGCATGAGCTTGCTGCGGGAACCCTCGGCCCCATCCGGCGGAGGGAGGGCACCTATGTGTTGCAACGCTCCTCCGGCCGCGTACTTTCAGGGAGCACGGAGGAACGGTCAGGTTTTGATTCTTCCTTCTCCGAGGACATGGCGGCCGATCTGGAGAAACGCGCGGCGGCTCTTGTTCCAGCGCTTCGAAACCGGGCTCGAGTGGACGCATGGATCGGATTCCGTCCGGGCACGTCCGCGCCAAGGCCGGCCGAGGGCCGCTGCGGCGATAGTGCTCTCTGGGTCGCCTATGGCCACTACCGAAACGGAATCCTCCTCGCGCCGCAAACGGCTGAGAACGTCTCGCGCGGCATCATCGCCAGTTTGGGAAGACGTTAACTCTCGCGTCGCGGCAGCTTCTTAACAGGTCTGGGACGCGCTTCCTGCGCTTTAGCAGGTCCGTGAGAAGCTTCTCGAGCAGTGCGTGATCTTCCCGATCCATCCACTGGGGCGGGACGCTCTTCCAGGCGTCGTCGATGACTTCCTCGGGGAAGTGAATCACGCGGTCCAGCCATGGCTGGAAGTCGTCGAACGAGGTTACCTTCTCGTAGACCAGAGGCCGGAAGTAGAGCCCGTGCAGCGGCGCGTCGCAGTAGGTCCAATTGGGGCCGTCGAAGATGTAGCCGTGATCGATCATCATGGCGACGAAGCCCTGTCTCAGCGGGTGGACGTTCTCGGCAAAGGACAGTCCGCGGAGTCGCGCTCGAAAGAATACGGACTGCCGTGCATCCGAGTTGCACAGCCACTTGTCAACCACCAGGACACCCAGGAAATGACTGAGGTTTTCGACTTTGGACAA